>NZ_JBPAOH010000041.1:0-50687 GCF_050875635.1 Tolypothrix sp. VBCCA 56010 | reverse complement strand
GTAAGCTTTGATTATTTTTTGCCGAAAATCGACGGAGTAAGGTTTCATCTTAAACATTGAACCACTGGTTTTATTGTACTACACCTACCTGCAATCCGCTGTATATGTACTTCCAAGCCGAGCAATTAAGCTCGATTGGTTCTGGAGCAGTAGAGTCAGCCGTTAAGCAGATCGATAAGCGACTACAAATAGTCGGAGCGCAGTGGAAGTATGAACGCATACCATATATGCTCTCTTTGCGTTGTGCTTACCTAAATGGCAAACTAGCTCCCATCCTAATGTAAAATAAACCACATAAAAGTGAAGATGTTTTCCTTCGCGAGTTATAATCGCGAATAGATTTCTGTGTCTTTCTATGCCAAGACCAAGAACCAACGATACTCAACTGGATAAATTAGCTCGATTTGAGCGGATTAAAAAGACGATTATAGCCTTGGAAAAACAACAAGCACTTTTATTAAAGCAGGGAGATATGGCTGCATCCGGGACTTGGGTAGCGCGTTATCAAGTTCGTCAAAATTTGAAGAAATATTGGTACTATAAATTACAAGCTACAATTGCATACTTCCAATGCGCGACATCAAACAAACTGAGTAAATATAAGCATTTGGGCAAAGCTGGTACTCAAGAACACCTTGATGCTGTTATGTCGGTTTTTAGACGTTCTGTTTGGGATGAAATACAGAGAATAATTCATACTCTTGATGATTGTCTGCTAGACATTAGTTCTGGATCTGAGCTTGAAGAGGAAGAACCACAAGACTGAATTCCTATATTATTCGCGAATCTACATCGCGAATAATATGGATTCTTTTATTTTTGCCAAATTGGGATGCTCCCGGCTGCACCTGGGTATGAACATAAATTTTTACCCACCGTTAATAAATACATGTTGCTTGATGGTGGTTACATTGCTTGTTATTCTCGCAACGAAGAAGGAAGTATTTATTCTGTTGGTGGTGGAATTTATGTAGTGGGTCAAATCCGATTGCAAGGTCGATACATTGGGCGAATATTTCACCCCAAGGGTTATGAGGGTAAAGATATTAGTGCCGCTCAAAAGTTCAAAACCCTCTGCAATGAAACATTTTCTGCTGCACGCTCTCTTTGTTGGGCAAGTGGTGATACTGGCGGTTGGTTTAGAATTCAGTAATATCGTTAAAAGAAAGTACTATCATCTATAAATGTTTCGATTGCGGCTAAACAGACTTGAGTAACTAGCAGCAGAAATATTGCTGAAACTGCATAGGTTACAGTCAAAAACTGAAGTGCTGTTTCAAATGCAACGATGGGTGTCATTGTTTGTTATCCTTATAAAAATCTTGATTTACTTTCTTATAGGGATTATTCAAATCATCTTATGCACGAGGAGCGATCGCACCAACGGCGGCAGCAGCGCAACGCCTGAAGCGCACACGCATTTCTTTCATGCGATGCCTAATAGAGCGATCACAAAGCATCAGTGCGATGTATCGATTCAATCAACTCCTCAACTTCTTCAGAGTCCAGACATTGTTGAACCTGGTTGTTAAACCACTTTAATTCTTCCGGTTCTGTGTCCTCGATTTGGTAAACCAGTAATGTTCCTGCAACACGGGCAAGAGTGAGGGGTGATGGGGAAACGTGGCTGAGTAAATCACATGCATTCTGGTATATTTCCATGACTGATGCATCGTCCAAAGGAAATCCCAACTCAGCGGAAAGCTCTTTTAGGCTCTCCTGAATGGACGAATAAAAGTCTGGATCTTCTATAGGGGAAAGAGGGCTACTCATAATTGTCATTCAAATGCGATCGCACAGTGGTGAGTGGTGTTGTTAAGGCAGTTTTAACTTGTGACAAAACTTGTTGGATTTCAGGTTCTGTTAGTATATTTTCATTCATAATTGCGATATTTGGTCACTGAAACTAAACTAAATACGCTAATATATTGGTCATTTGATGAGTGCAATTTTGAGCGGTTATCGTCATATTTCCTCTTCCTTACAACGTGCCCCATTCCACACCTATCCCGGCATATTTCCTACCATGAGTGTGGCATTGCTAATAGATTCAAGCAAAAATAGACCCAAGTCCTTGTGCAATCTGTGCATTATGCTGCGGACACCCACAAGAATGAAGACACCGGGGACAACCAGCTTCACAATTGCATTGAGCCGCGAGAGTATAAGCCTTGGTAGCAAATTTAGGTAAATCAGAGAAAATAGCTTCTGCTGCACCGTTACCACCATCACAAGTATCAAAAAAGTATCCTTTTGTACCGCCTTCATGAGGCATGACCATACCATCAACGTCTAAGCTAGAGGATAAAACTACTAAAGATACTGCTTTGATTATTTGGTGTTGGATACTGTGCAAAGCTACAAAATCAGGATGACTAGTCCATAAAGCTTTAAATTGCTCTGGTATATCACCAAAGTCATTAAAAGCAGCAGCAATTTCTTTTTTGTACTGATTAACCTGAACCGAAAGCGCTTGTTGCAGGGCTTCATTTATCTCCACCCGCACGCAAGGCGCTTGATATTTTGTAACTAATGGTTCATCAAACGCTACTTCAGATGGGAGCAACGCGATTTTCTGAAGTTGGATAAAAAACGAGCGATCGCTAAAAAGTCACTTCAGTAGATTAGTAAAAGAGATACTTTATGTATAGCTTAACTACTTAAATTTACTTAGGTAAATTTATTTTAATGGGTCTTTAGTTTTCTTATAGTGATAAAAAAAGGGTAGGATTCCCTTTGAGTAATAGTTTTGAGATTTAATGTCAAAACAGGGAACGCCTACACTTCATGAACAAAAATATACATTCAAGTCTAGATTTAAGCAAATCACTATCAGATTTTAAAGAAAAAGTTACGAAACTTTTAGAAATAACAAATCTTAGCGAATGGTCTGGGCAGACTTTTAAAGATAGGGAAGAAGAAATTAGAAATACCGCATTAATTTTAGCGGGAGAATGTGTAACACTTTTACTAAATAAACTGTCTCACTCTCAAGATGCTTTAAATACAGCAACTACTCAGACACAAGGTTGGTGGCATGAAAAATCAAGAAAGCATGGTAATTACCAACGACAAATATTAACAGTTGGAAATGTACTAGTGACTTTAAAATTACCATATGTACTTGAACATAATAATCAATCACATCAAAAAAGCAAATCTTCACAATCTGGGTTTTGTCCATTTCTAAGATGGCTAGGTATATCAGAAGGGTTAACCCCTAATGTCTTAACAACAATTGTTAAGTATGGAGCAATTTCTGGTTCGTTTGAAGCTGCACGTAAAATCCTAATTGATTGGGGTATAGATATTAGTCTAAAACGAATAGAACGATTAACATATTACTTTGGTAAAATTGGACTAAATTTGCGTCAATCTAAGTTATCCAGTTTAGAGATTGGCAGTTTACCCACAGGTAATGTTCTTAAAGACCAGCGCGTTGTCATTGCCGTAGATGGTGAGTCCAGTCGGCGGTTGCCTGTACCGTCCCGTCGAACTGGCTCTCCCGTTGGGTGGGAGAACGAGAATCCGGATTAACAAAAAAGGTAGACGTAAGCTGAAAACCAATCGAGTAGGCTTCACGGGAGAATGGGTTGAGCCAAAATTGTTAACTATTTATGTAGTGAATGAACATGGCAAAAAAATTAGGACATCATCGATTCCTATTACCAATGACGGTACATATTCGGGTTATCAAGATTTTCTAAATATCTTAGAAATGTATCTAGTTGATTTGGGGATAAGTCAAGCTAAACAGGTATTGTTTATTGCTGATGGTGCTGAATGGATCTGGAAACATATTCCGCCTTTATTAGAAAAAGTAAAATGTCCATCTGCCACTTATCAATTATTAGATTTTTATCACGCTGCATCGCATTTACAAGACTTTGCTGATGCTGCTTTTAACACAGATAATGAGCGCCAATCATGGTTTAAAAAAGCTCGGAAAGCTTTAAAAAAAGGTCAAGCTCTCGATTTAATGAGAAACATGGGTGAATTTATTTTAACAGCAACTGGAGAGCGTTGTAAAATTTTGGTGCGAGAGCGTAATTATATTCTCAAAGCTTACCGCAGGAGACTATTAAACTATCAATTAGTCGCAACGCATCAGCTACCGCTTGGTAGCGGTGCAGTTGAAAGTTTAATCCGTCAGGCTGTTAACTTACGTATGAAGGGGA
Source organism: Tolypothrix sp. VBCCA 56010 (assembly GCF_050875635.1). NCBI lineage: Bacteria > Bacillati > Cyanobacteriota > Cyanophyceae > Nostocales > Tolypothrichaceae > Tolypothrix > Tolypothrix sp. VBCCA 56010. Next base: position 46,509 of record NZ_JBPAOH010000041.1, on the reverse strand, counting down.
ACAGTAAATTTTGGCTTCAAAATAACGCAGAGATTATGTTACACCTGCGATGTCAATGGTGCGCTTATAGTTGGGACAATTTTTGTAACTCTGTTTTTAATTCTTTCCTTAATCCCAGCAGTGCTTGAAAAATTTTATACATAAGCTCCCTCGTCATCGGGTTTTTGTAATAATTAATACTAAACATTAAAGCGAAATTATTACCAAATTACCTCCCAGTAATCTTTTTGAGATAACTCATCAAGATTAATTCTCGTGCTTTTATGTGTATTTTATGTTATAAAAATAACTTTTTACTTAAATATAGATTTTAGCGATCGCTTGTTTTTTGTCCAACTTCAGAAAATCGCGTTGCTCCCAGGGGAAGTGACATACTTTCTATTGTCTCTCCCGTATGCTTATCTACAAGTTTTATTTGAGTGTTTAGCGTACTTCTAATGTTTACATCTTTATGTGGATATCCTTTACCCCACAACTTACCGTTATTGCTTAAATAAAGTTTATTTTGCTGCAACAGAGAATCTGCTACAGCAAGAGCAACATAACCAAAACGGCGATTCAGCTCTTGTAAACTAACAGCACTTTCTACACAACCACACTCAAGATGTTTGCCTAAAATTGTTGGGTAATCTGGGTTAAATGCAGCTGATTCTATTTCTTTCGATAGCAACTGTTCTGGATTCTTGGCGTAGTATACATCAATGGGGTTTTGCGCTAGGGGTAGATATATTACCAGTCCATGTTGTTTGCGTCCGGCTCTGCCTACTCGTTGCCAAAATGACATTAAGCTACCAGGAAAACCGCGTAATAAACAACAATCCAATTCGGGTAAATCAATTCCAGCTTCTAAACTAGATGTTGAAATTATTACCTTAATTTCTCCAGTTCGCAGTTTTTGGATAATTTCTTGACGGCGATCGCTCGTGAGCGAACTATAAAATACCGCCACCGAACTTGCTTTGGAACTAAATCCTTGGCGTTGAGCTTCACGTTGGATTAGTCCCATCAATCCTTTAACCGCAGCACGGGAATTGCAAAATACTATTCCGCTTAAATCATGCTGCAACCAACTTAAAATAATTTTGCAGGCATCAACATTCGCCGCACTGCTAGGAGCAAGACACAATAAAGTACGCCCCGCACTATGAGCCCCGCTACTTTCAATTAAGTGTAGCCTTTGTGGTTGATCGGTTCGCCCGCCCAAGCGTAAAGCCATTTCCTGGGGATTACCAATTGTAGCGCGTTTCGCAGATAAACTGTAATGAGTCGGAATTACCACCAACCGCATCCACAGCTAATTGTAGTCGTCGCATAAGGTTGGCAAAGTGTGCGCCGAATGCCCCTAAATAACTGTGACTTTCATCTATCACAACATAGCGCAATTGTCTTAAAAACAGTCGCCACCCCTGCCCTGACTCCCGACGGCGCACGTTGTATAAAAAGTGGTGTAATAAGTCAGGGCTAACCGCTAAAATATTTGGGGGATGGGGAATAAACAATTTCGTTCGTTCTTCTTTTGGTGTATCCCCGGTCATCAAACCTATTTTGATACGGCTACCCGGTATTGCTCGTACTAAGTGATGTAACTTCCGAATTTGGTCTAGCGCTAGTGCCTTGAGTGGAAAAATATACAATGCTGTTGTTTGGGGCTGTTTGTGGCAGGATTCTAAGATGGGGATATTGTAGCTTCATAGTTTTTCTTTGAAGCAGTAGGAGTAACTAAACTCAAGTCAAATCCCGCACGTAATTTCTTCAGTGCTTCTAGTTGGTGAGAATAAAGTTGAGTAATTCCACAACTAGCAAGCGCAATACGTAGGTGTGGTGGTAAATCAGTTGGTATGGGGTGAACTATCCCGCCAAAGGCGTTTTTAATGTCTACTACCACAATTGATGAAGCTAATTCAAGAGCGATCGCTTGAAATTTTAACTCAGGTATTTGCTGGAAAAGCAAAGCATTTGTTGCGGATAAATCACTTTTTTCACTTTCATAAGTAGATAGTTCCAGATATGTGTTTGCTTGCTGAATTTGTCCTTGGGTAATTGCAACTTCCCAATCCGTAAATTGAGTGGGGTTAACTTCTTCAATAAACTTTACAATTAGCCGTTTACCCAATAATGCCATAATTTCGCCTACTCCATATTCAGGAGAGTAGACGTGTTTGCTCACCGATAGCCAATCAGGTGGTTTGACAGGAGTTTGATGAAGAGCGCGGAGTATAGCAGCGTAATCGGTAGGTTGGTTTTCGGTCATAGTTATATAGCTTTTATGCTTGTCATTATAAGTTGTTAAATAAGCAACAGATTGCTTATGTGTCATTTATTACCCAGAAGCAGTAGTGAAATTAATTGAAAATTCCCACCAAGCGTTCGCAGATGTTCCCGTGTCTACAATCCATAGTTCATCTGATTGCTGGTACAAGTCCAAAATCTCCCGCCTGACGAGTGCTGCTGCTAGCAGTGCTAGTTGTTCTGGTGTGGGTTGAGGGTGATTCACTTTGTGTTCGCCCATCAGGTCAGCGTAGATATTTTTGAGGGTCTAGTATATCCAAGGAGTGCGGTGGTTTTTAAGCTTCCACTTAGTAAGCGTGTTTTAAATATTCGATGCTTCTTGGCGGCGCAGAAGTTACCGGAGCGCGATTTCTAAGTATTCCCGCCTGAGAATAACAATCAACAGATGGTTTTTGTGTTGAAACAAGAGCGCTCATAGAACTAGAATTGCACTTTGCTAAGGGTGAGGCAATATTTGTGTAGAGACGCGAATGCGTGAAGGCGCCCCTACGAAAGCTTTTGTTTTATGTTTGAAAGAAAGACCCTCGGTGTACGCCTTATTCAAAATCCCTCAACCGCCGCAAGTCCCAAGGCAGCGTTCGCCGACTTTAAAGTTAACCCACTTGCGTTGCCATAGCCCTGTGCAACTACTTTGGCTCTGACGTGGGTGATTTATTCCAAATGAGAAAACCCGAAGACATTCCAACTAGAAGGACGCGAAAGCGCCCTAAGTTGGAACCTAAGCCGGAACAAAATTCACATACTAGGCGGGGCGTAAGTAAGTGCGTTCCTTGTTTTCTCCAATTAAAATCGGCTCAAAATGACAGCGTTTTGCTTACTCGTCGTCTAATAGCTCCTTAACCGCTGCGTCTAAGCGTTTGTTGGCATCATCCGAGAGCTTAAAGCAGTATGCGCTAACCGCACCTGACGTTAAACCCAGTGCTGCTGCTCCCGTTGCTTCTGAAGTCTTGCCCATACATACAGATATTGCGAACACAACGCTCAATAATGCAGTTGCACCAGCAAAACCAACAGCAACGTTAAAGCTTGCATTAGCTTGACGGCGACGCTCTTGAAACCATTGCAGTCCAATGTTAATGTTATGTTGTCTGTTCATTTTATTTCCTCAAAGGTGAAACGTTTAATAACTGCTTGCTAGCTGCCAACTATCAAGCAAACTCAGCAGGTTTTATCCTTGCATTTTGAAGTTGTTAGATTTACACCTCCTTTGAGAGAGAAATTTGTAAAAGCCTGCTTAGTAGCTACCAACTACCAAGCAGGCTTCTAACTTTAATATTCCCTGCCTTGGAAAATACAGGCTGAGTATAAATTAAAGACTTGCCCGGTAATAACCGCTTTCTCAGTACTGGGTTAATAAGAGCGAAAAAGTGTTTCTATACATACAGTTTGTAACAGATTAAAAGACAAACTGTTCAGACTGAACATTTTACTGGGAGCATCTCATTTGAGTCTAAAAGACTATACCAAGATGGGCAAGCTAAACCAGAGCAGACAATATAAGGCTTAGTTTATCCGAATTAGTAGGCAGCCACTCATTACCAGTCAAATAAACGACCTCTTGCGTCTCTCTCAAATTCTGGGTACTGGGGAAATTCTCTCAAAGTATAGTTACGAGTAATAGGTAGCATCACGTACCTTCCCTCTTGCTCCGAAATGAGAGAAAGGTTACTTAACTCAACAAAATAGTCGCTAACTTTATGTTTAGGCTCTTGGCTTAAGCCAGCTACCATGATGGCAGCATCTTTATCAGCAGAATCAGGGAATAACGAAATTGATGCTAGCAAATTATAAGCAGGTGTCCCTCTAATCGACTGAATTGAATTCTCAAAACAAAAACTAGCTACATCATTTCTTATTTTACATTCATCGCAAATTATACTATCCATTGGATAACCACTGACTAATTTACCAATAGAGTAGATAAATGCAATAGGAATTCCTGAAAAAGACTCGTAAAGACGATTTATGTCTTCATCAGCAAGAGTAATTTTTTTTTCCTGTAGCTGCTGCCTAATTAATTGATAACTTTCTTCTTCAGATAAACAACCTAAACGAATATGCGATAAAGATTCCTGCCTACGAGTTGTAAGAACCACCTTTGTAGTAGGTGGAAGTTCAGATAAAAAACTGATAATTTTTCTTTGCTCCTCTACAATCATGTTATGTAAATCATCTACAATCAATAAAGTTTGTTGCTTTTTCAAGCTCTTACATATGCGAATGAACTGCTCATGTCCAGTAGCTCGGTTAATCGATGGATCTTCCAAAGTAGAAGCTATAGTGCGAATAATTTCATTTAAAGTATACTTCCTCAAAAAATAATCGATGTCGTCACCAGTAGAAAAACTCTTCTCTTTCGCAGAAACAAAGATAATAGCATCGAATATTGGGGCATTGATTCTGCGCTGACCGTGTTTAGCTTCCAAACACAAGTAAGCAGCTTCCAAAACTAAGGCTGTTTTACCCGACCCATCCAAGCCGTCTATTCTAATAATTGGTCGCGGATAATCTGAACGCAAAAGCTGTAACAGTTGTTCTAACTCAGCAGAACGACCAATAAACTGTATATGAGGTATTTGAGGTAAATTATAGTAGGGAAGCTGGCGCAAATTATTTCGCTGACAATACTGCGATGATTTGCTCGTTAGTAATTTATCTATCGGAACAATCATTTCGTCTTCTTCCAAAGATTCTCCGAAAAATTGAAATAAGCCTGTGAGAGATTTTTTATCAGCTTTTTCACGACGCAGAATTTTTCGCAGCGTATCAGGGCAAATTGAGAAACTAGAATCAAAATACTCCTCCATTTGCTTTTGTAGTTCAGCAAAGTTATAGTCTGAACCGAATGAACCCACATAAATTCGCGGATAGTGTTTGTATGGAAATCTTTTACTAATTGCATTTTTAAGCCTCTGCAAAGCTTCACAAGTAAGGATGCGACTGCGAGCAACCATAGCTTTTTACCTCAACTTGAGATTTACTTAATGATGATTAATTGATTTTATTTGGTAACTTCCTGAGCTTACCTCGCACGGTTACCGCAGACATAATGAGTACAGCGTCATTCTACAAATAACTGCACCAAGAAAAGTATTAGATAAAATCTGCTTATACCCTTGTCAGATGAGCAACATACCAAGATATAAAGTATCAGTAGACTTATTTGAATTATAAATTGTAAAATCTAGTAAAATATGGTTAGTGCGAAGTTACAGAAAATAACTTAGTTTTATCAGTAAAACCTAGCTACAACAATGGTTTTAGAAATTATTACTTGTTAATAAACTTGGCTTTCTTCGGTGATTATTAACAAATAATAAAATTATTTTTATCAAGTAAACAATTTTTACGCAATTTTAGCGCGTTCGCCCGTTTCCACCCCTACTTACAAGTGCAATGGTGCTTTCTTCACCCGCGCCCCATCGCGCACTCGCACTCCCCCTTCCAAAAAGAATGCATATTTTTGCTAACAATATCTTTGCGAACACGAAAATATAAGATTTGTGGCTGAAAGCGTAGGGGGTGTATACGCCGAGCTTATCGTTAAGGGTGATATCAAAAAGTTAAAGTTTTCCAATTACACCAAATCTGCCAATATATCGGTCATTTGCTTCTGCAATTTCTGCCGGTTATCATCATATTTCATCACCGTATCAGGTTTAGCATGGCGGCTAAATCGTTGCGTGGCGCGGTAATTCCCGTTGTTCTTATCCAAAACAGTAGTGATGGAACTATGACGAATGCGGTGGGGTGACATTTGTTTGGTGATACCCGATGCCTTACATAACCCATCCACCAGCCGGCGAATTGCTTCCCCAGTGAGGCGTTGACCATTGCCGTTGTAGGCAATTACTGTAAATAGCGGCTGTTTTAATTTACTTGCCCTTTTACTCGCTATCAGCCAGTCAGCTAGAGCCTCCACAGTTTTGCGACTTAAATCAACAACTACTTTTTGCGTCCCCTTACCCTTACCTAATATAGATAAAGTACTTGATTGGGCGTTAAAATCGCCGACATTCAAATTACATACTTCACTACGCCGCAAAGCATTATCCCACAGCAGCCGCAGTATTGCATAATCTCGCTTGCCTTTAAGAGTTTTTCTATTCACCAACGCTAACACTTTGGCAAAATCGGTGGGTGGTATACCCGTTGTATCTCTGTACGATTCAACTTTCTCCCCTTTAATATCCTCGAGCGTGTAGTTACACACCCCCAACTTGCGCCCCATCGCGGTGAGAGATTTAATTGCACTCAGCCGCCGATTGACTGTTGCTTCTGCAAGTTTCTTCTTATTGACCAGGTGAGCTTTGTACTTTAACACCACCGCGACGGCGTGACGCTGCTCTAGGTGCAGAAACTCTAACACTAAATTTTGGTCGGGCAGCCGTCCCGATATAAACAAGAAAAAATCCCGTAAATCTTTCTCGTAGGCTCGTTTGGTATTAGGCGATCGCGTATCAGCAAGTAATTGGTCGATTACATCTGGGTCGCCATCAATACAAAAGTCATCCCCAATCGCTAGGGTGTATGCCGTTTCTAAAAGAGTGATGTTTTCACTTAGCCCATCAGCCATAACAGAAAAAATAGTGTGATAATGACTGTTTCCACACTATCTGATTTACGCATACTTTGTCAGCCGACAAATTACAATCTTCGTCAGTATTATCAGCAACAGTTACAAAAAGAGATTTCACTTTTCACTTCACTGGATGATAAAGCTTGTCTTTCGAGTTAAAACGCCACCCCACGGGACTTGGGTCTTTACGACGACACCAAATTTCAAACTCACTTTCACTCTGATTTTCTCGCTCTCTTGTTAGGGTTGCCTCATCAACTCCCAATCTTTTGGCTAAATTTTCACTCTTATAAGGCTGAAGTTCTAGCTGGGGAGGATGATAATTAAAAGCTTGCCTTCTGTAGCCTCCACCTGTATGCGATCGTTGCTGACTAAGGGTTGCGATCGCTCCTTCAATTTTTGCCAACCGCAACGCGAATTCTTCTAGTTTCTGCTCTAACGAGCTTAGTCTGTTCTCTACACCACTGTCTACACGCCCATCTGTACTATTGGCGAGGTGATTTAATTGTTTTTCGAGTTGGTGTAGACGAGTTTCTACACCCAATTCTGTACCCGGAACCGAACCCAGGACGTGATGCAGTCCCTCGATGACCAAATCGGTGGCGGTGGTGTTGCGATCGCGTGCTACTTTCCTCAGTGCTGCTGTTAAGGCTTTAGGGAGTTTGAAGTTAATTGATTCGCGTTCAACTTTTGCCATTTCTACACCCGCCTATGTACCAACGTGTAGATAGTTTACCAAAATGGGGGGAGCTCGGAAAAGCCTCTTTCCCCCTGCAAGATGTGCCCCCTGCGGTCTAAATGATAAGTCTTTAACCGGACACGATATCAGATCCATTACGAGTGCGAAAAAGTTACTCTTTTTTTGCCTCTGTCTCAGCCAAATTACTTAAACTGCGACTTGCCACGTCTGCACTCAGTCCCCAAACTAGCAACCCTAAATAATCAGAAAAAGGGTCAGCACCAAAAGTTGCCCCTTTCTGTATGTAAAGAGAACGTAACCCCACTCCTGATAAACCAATTAACAACACCAGAGAAAATAAAGGTCGCGCAAACCAATAAGTTGCTTGAGTGCGAAACTCACTTCCAGAAATAAATGTAAGCACTTTCTGCGACCACAGAACCCATTTATCTACAGGTTTTTTTACCCCAGATTCAACCACATTACCAACAGCAACAACAGCTTTCCTGAAATTAATTACCACTTCTGACAAGTTAATATCAGGCATTTTACCTGGTCCCATCATTGTTGGAGATTGTAATTTAACTACATCTTGCTGCACTTCTTCCACCAAGATTTTTGCTTGTTCATCTTGTCGGAAGTCAATTTGCGAACGCACGGTTTTAATTTTTTGCAAAATACCATTATTTCCCTGAACTTGGAGATAGTTTCTGAGTGGTTCCAACTTTTGCTCGATAGTGCGTAGCTGCTGTAAACACTCCCAACGAGCAGTAACTTTCTCTAATTCTACTGTTGCTTTTTCCAACTTCATCCGCTGCACCAATTGCTTAACTTCTTCCACCATTGGCAAGATAATCTTTTGGTCTGCTGGAGCAGTTTGAGCAACTTGCTTTTCTAGTTCCTTAACTTTAGCTAGTGCTGACGATTGGGGAATACCTTTTTCTTGCATATATTTAATTAATCTTCCCAAAATAATCCCGAAAAATAACACCAACAGTGGCATTATGGGTGCAATTCGCATAGTTAAATTTACTGGAATGATTAAACGTTCTTTAGCATCTTCTAAATTTAAATAGACTGCTCCTGTATAGCGGTCTGAGGGGATTTTATTTGTATCCCAAGTTAATGGCAATTTGACAATTTGGTTGGGTTTGAAAATTTGGTGAATATTAGCTACTTTAATTTGGTTAGAATTTAATTGATAGCTAGTTTGCTCTCCTTTTAACAACACTTCAGCACTATTCACTTTCACAGGTGCATCTTGTGTGTTATCAAAAGCTAAATCCCAACTTTGCAAAAAGGCACTTTTAGGAAACAATAAATGTGCCAAACTACAATCCAACCACCAACTACATTGGGTTAATTGTAACTGCACCTGTTCATTTCCCCGCAACGGTGTCATTTTTGGTCTAGCTTTTACCAACAAAGTGATATCAATAGCTTGCGGTTTTTGACCAGGAAGTAATACTTGAATTTGTCCTTTATATGTCCCTGGTGACTGGGGGTTGCTGACTTTAACCTGAAAATCTTTAGGTACGCCTGGTGGCAATTTAGTTTCGCCAATAAATGATATCTGCTGGCGACCAATTATTTCATCGCCTTCTTGACGCTTCAAGTCGGAAGCGAGAAATATGAATTGTTCCACCGCCGCTGGAGCGGAGAGGCGTATACTTCCTATAAGAGTATTTTCTTCATTCAACCAACCCTTAATTTGCAAAGGATTATCTTTAGCATCCACCGTAATATTAGTTTCAGCTAACGCAGATGTGGGGCAAATTAGTAATAAGCATACAACAACAAAAATCCAGCGTTTCATATTATGTTTGGGATACAGGATGTGCTAAAGCAATTTCATGGGCAGCATACAAAGAATAGACTAAGCCAAGGGGATTGTAATGCTGTTCCAGGAGTTTTCGGCGTACTGCAAGCATTGCTAGTCCCATTGGTTCGCCTGTAAACAGACGCTTAAATACCTCAGTAGCGAAGTATTCAGCAAAGTTTTCTGATACTGGACATTCGGTACCAACGACTCCACTAGCTCCCGCATTCAAAAAATCATCAATTAAACTGACGTAGCTTTCCGGGCCGTAGTCCCCTGTTGCACAGCCATTTAGAAATACTAGGGGATGATGTTTCCAAGTTGATTCATAACACTCAAGGAAATTACTGTAAATTCGCTCATCGCTGATTTCTATATACGGTCGTTTGGGCATTTCCTCTAAACCACCGTGGCAGTAAAAGTATACTAAATCTAATAGATTACCATGTTCCTCCCAAATATTTTCTAGTTCTAACATTTCCTCTGCACGTAGTATATTTAGTGAGCCAGCAGCTTTTAGTTTGGGTAAATGCTCTCGCCAAAGTTGAAAATCCCGATATACATTGAAACTCAACTGCAACGGCTGATTATTTTGAATTTGTCGGACTAATGCGATGGGAGCAGGATGTTTGCTAGTTGACCAGCATGGTAGTTGTTCGATAGAATAACGATAGCCCCAGAAAGCATGGGGACAAATAACTTTCTGGTCATTTTTATTGGGACAATTTGTACAATCTAAGTCATGCTCGGTAAAGCGATCGCACACCCGATTCTGTTTACTAGGTTTAACTTTACGCTCGTACAACAGCGCCCACGGAATTGTTACTTTTCCTAACACTGGGTTGACTTGAATCACTGTATTTGGTAGAGTTGCAGCTTGTAATTTTTCCTCTTGGTCATCTGTCAGTAAGTTACTGGAATGATGGGGTAGGAGTTGGCGATAAAGGTCATGTCCCACATCCGCTAATTTAGGAAGCCAAGCGTTTAGTAGCTCCATGCTTCCCTCAACTTGTCCCCAATATCCGTCATGTAAAGTTAAGTAAAGTTGTTGACGAATTGCGGCGATCGCACTCCCCAAGGCGGCAGGTTGCAAGGTAGTATCGTAAAATGCTAGTTCTTTGTTACTGTAGGTGCGGTCAAGAAAGCGAAAGCCAATACTGCCATCCCTTGGGTCAAGTTCCACATCTACGGTTAACACTCGTTCAGGAAGTAGTGCTAGCTGCTCAGTAGTGAGTAAGTCAGTGGTGGTGAAGGTAATACGAGCAGTTTGAGGTGGACGTAGAGAATCAGGAATTTCCGCATTGGCTATGGGTATAATTAAGACTGTCAGTTGTTTGGACTGAAGTAGATAGCCACGGTAGAACAACTCCACCTGCATGTAGCCCCGACCTTCAAATAAGTTAGGTTTAACAGTGAACTGTACAATATCTGATGCACCACTGCGGGGTAAGATTAGTTTTTTGGTGCTTGTATCGATAATGAAATCCTTAGAAGCAACCACTACATCTAGAGACAGGGTTTCTTGGTTATTCCATACTTGAGTTAAGGTTTTATCTGGGAAGAGAGTTGTATCTATTCCTTGCGGTTCAGGGCTAATATTTATACATAGGAAATAAGTCTGTCCGTGAATTAGAGGTTCGGTTGGTGGGATTGTTATTTTGTTGTTTGTGTCAGTGAAGTAAGTATTAAAGTAACGATAGTTTTCTACATATTCAGAGATTTGTTCTAAAAAAACGAGTTGCTTTGTGGTTTGGTCTTGGTTTTCCGTAAGTAGGATGGTACTAGTAATGTTAATTACCTGCTTTGAGCGATCGTAATTCTCACCTCTGGTTTGACCATCGAAGGTTACTATTTCTTTTGTTTCTCCAAAAACTTCTTTTTTTAACTCAGCTAAATTAGGCAGAAAATCTCTAGGTATTTGACCATCTAATGCGTCTAATTTGGCTATTTTGGTTTGAAAAAGCTGGTTTAAGGTATAATTAGCTTCAATAAGTGCTGTTATCTCTTCTTGGATAAAGTCCCAGTAATCAGGGTCTATATCAAGCTGCTGTCCAATATCTTGCAAAATTGCTTGTTCGTCTTGGCTCAACGGAATTTGTAGCTCTTTAAGAGCTAGTAAAAGAGCTATGAGAGTTTTGTCAATGGAAAAATTCATTGAGCAAGGTGTCTGATTATAATATATCAATGTAGCTTATTTACTATGAGACGAGATGTACTTGTAGTTGGTATCAATCAATATCCTTTTTTAAAGGATACACCGACAAGTCCAGCAAAACACCTGACAACTCCTGCTGCTGATGCAGAAGCGATCGCGCAATTGCTGGAGGAATATGGTGATTTTGGCGTCAAGCGTCTACCAGAGAGTGTAATTGATGGGAAATTACAGGTAGACCCGAATAAAATTGTTAAGGCAGAAGAGTTAGAAGAAGCGATTGTAAAACTCTTTCTCCCAGATAGCGATAATGTTCCAGCAACTGCGTTATTATTTTTTGCTGGACATGGACTGCGGAAGCCTTTGGGACTAAAACAAGGTTTTTTGGCAACTAGCGATGCTAATCCCAGCAAAGGACAATGGGGTATGTCACTGGGAGAATTACAGAATATTTTGCAGAAAAGTTCAGTAAAGCAACAAGTTATTTGGCTGGATTGCTGTTTTAGCGGAGAATTGCTTAATTTTAAGGAAAGTGAAATTGGGCAACAAAGTTCCGGACGCGATCGTAGTCTGATAGCCGCATCGCACGGTGATGAAGTTGCATTTAAGCAATTAGATGGACAACATGGCATACTTACAGGGGCAATTTTGAAAGCACTTGACCCTGATAAATTACAAGGTGGTGAGTGGTTATCTAGCGACAAACTAAATGTAGTAGTACGTGAAGAGCTAAAAAAATATTCTCAACTCACGAAAGTTCCTCAATCTCCTTTAATTAGTAATCACGGCGAAATCATTAATCTAATTCAAGGCAAACAAAATTTCACAAAAATTAAGTCGAATCGAAACGATAATAAGAATGTAACTAATTCTTTATTAAATCTAGATACCATAGAAGAATTAGCAGAAATGCCTCCTAATGTATCTAATTTTTTTGGTCGGGCAGCAGAATTAGACGAATTAGAACAGTTTGTCCTTACCGATAAATGTCGCTTAGTCAGCTTAGTTGGCATGACGGGAATTGGGAAAACGACTTTAGCAATTAAGTTCAAAGAAAAAATTAAGAATAATTTCAAGTATATTATCTGGAAAAACTTGCGTCTTACTTCTTCTTTTCACGTTTTAATAGATGATTTAGTTAAATTTTTTTCTATTCACTCTCAAGCTCAACATAGTTCAGAAAATATCAACAATAGAATTAAGTATTTAATTAACTACTTTCAACAAAATAAATGCTTACTTGTACTGGATGATGTTACGGAAATTATTCATGATAATGATGGACACAAAGTTTACAGAAAAGGCTGGGAAGAGTTTGGGAAATTTATCGAACAAATTATACAAAACTCACATCAAAGTTGTTTATTATTAACAAGTCATAAGCACCTGCTAGAACTAAATAATCACAAAATTGACAATCGTTACTATCGAACTGTTTTAGTGAATGGCTTAAAAGTTGAAGATGTAAAAGATGCATTTTCTCCAGATATATATTGTGACGCTACAGAATTTGAAGAAAATTATTGGACAGGTTTAGTTGATTACTATGGAGGTAATCCTGTAGCTCTCAATATTGTATATAGAATAATTTTGGATAGATATAATGGGGAAATTTCAAGATTTTTTGAAAGCTATATTGAATACAGAGAAAGGCATAGTATTAAACAAATCCACGTTTATAAAGATGATGAGTATGATATTATACTTCAAGATTTACCAGAGGGAATTCATAATCTTTTAGGTTATCAATTCGATGAATTAGATGAGTCGAAAAAGCAAATATTGTATCTACTCGCTATTGAAAATGAGCCAATTAATCATAAAGATATTAGAGACTCTTATAATCTAGAATATCTAACATTGATTAATAAAGAATCTTCAGGCTTTAACCTAGTACCAATGGTAAGGGATTATGTTATTAATCGATTGATTAACACAATTATTGATGAAATAGTCAAGCAAAAGCCACAATTATTTAACCAATGCTCTTTACTTCAGGCTCATGCAAAAGACTATATTAAAGATGTACAAAAGTATCGTATACTTGAGCCGATTAAAAAGGGTTTACTGAAGAAATTTGGTGGAAATAAACCAGTCAAAGAACGCCTAAAAACGATTTTATCGGAGTGGCGTGAGCAAGAGCCAGTAGAGGGGTATCTGGGAGGTAATATCCTGAATTTACTTTTGTTGCTGGGAACTGATTTAACTGGTGAAAATTTCTCTAATATTCCTGTTTGGAATGCTGATTTGCAAAATGCAGAGTTGCATGATGTCGATTTCACAAATTCACAATTTTATAAATCGACTTTTTCAGAAACTTTGAGTTGCATTCATTCAATTACTTTCAGCTGCGATGGAAAGTATTTTGCAGCAGGAGATGCTAGTGGTAATATTCGATTGTGGGAAATTGACAGCTACAAGCTGAGATTATTTAGCGATGTAGAGAGTCACAATCATCAAGTTTGGTCAGTAGCTTTCAGCCCAGATGGATCAATATTAGCTAGTGCAGGAGAAGATAAAACTATCAGATTATGGGATGTCAAATCACAAAAAAAACTCAATGAACTAAACGACGATCAATGCATTTACTCTATTAAGTTCAATTTAGATGGAAATATTTTGGTTAGTGCGGGAGATAAATATATAGTTTTATGGGATGTAGATAAAGGTGTAGAAGTTCAGAAAATCGACCTTGAACAACAAGAAGTATACTCTATTGCCTTTAGTAATCGTCATACTTTAGTCAGTGGTAGTCAAGATGGATATGTGTGCTTGTGGGACATTAGCGATATTAACCGTCCTCAGCTTTTAAAGAATTGGAAAGAGCATGAAAAGGCAGTACGTTGTGTTGCATTTTGTCCCAACGGTGCAATCATTGCTAGTGGTAGTGAAGATGGAACAATCCGATTATGGAAGACGAATATTAATGAATCTTTTAAAACTTTAAAATCTGATCAGATAAAGCAAGTATGGACAATTGCTTTTAGTTTAAATGGTAAAACCCTTGCTAGTGGCAGTAGCGACAAAAATCCTAGTGGAATTGATGAGCATCATAACATTAGGTTGTGGAATATTGATAATGGTGAATGTTTAAAAATACTAGGGACATATAAGAATGGGCACAAGAATCAGTTACGTTCTGTAGCTTTCTGTCCTAACCCTGAAAATTTGCTAATTAGTGGTGCTGACGATCATGCTATTAAGGTGTGGGATATTAACACTGGTAAATGCCAAAAAACTATACAAGGATATACGAATAGGATTTGGTCAGTCGCATTTAGTCCTAATGCCAAAATGCTTGTAAGTGGGAGTGAAGATAATAAAATCCGGCTTTGGAATATTCAAGAAGGAATATGTAATAAAGAACCCGTAATAACACTTTCAAAGCATACAGATTGGGTTTGGTCAGTAGTTTTCAACCCAGATGGTAATATGCTTGCTAGTGCCAGCGAAGATAATACAATACGTCTATGGCGATTACAAAATAGTCAGTGGCGAGAATATGCTAATTTGAGGGAACAACACACCGATAGAGTGCGGATATTAGCTTTTAGCCCTGATGGTAAAAAATTAGCTAGTGGTGGTAACGACCGTAAGATAATTTTATGGGATATCGAAAATCGTGAAGTTATCAACGATTTAGATGAATCTCGTAATGGACATACTAATCGTGTATTATCACTTGCTTTTAGTCCTCATGAGCCTTTAATAGCAAGTAGCAGTCGTGACAAAACAATACGATTGTGGAATTATGAAACTAATGCAGTTCATGTCTTAAAAGGGCATCATAACCAGGTTCACTCCATTGCTTTTAGCCCAAATGGTAATTACCTTATTAGCGGAGGATTTGATCACAAACTGAAATTATGGGATATCAAAAGCAAAAAATTAATTGATAATTTTGACGATCATGAAGATCGTACAGATAGAATCCTGACTGTTGCTTTTCATCCCGATGGTCTGCTTTTTGCAAGTAGCGGACATGATAAAACTATTAGTTTGTGGAGTCTTGATACTAAAAAGCCTCTTCTTTGCTTAGAAGGGCATGAAGCGGCTGTGGAATCTTTGATGTTCAGCCCAAGAGGTGGAATTTTAGTTAGTAGTAGTCAAGACCAAACTATCAAAACATGGAATATATTTACAGGGAAATGTATCGATACTATAGAACCTAATAGTAAACCTTATCAAAGTATGAAAATTAACGGTGTTGAGGGTTTAACCAATGCTCAACAGGCTACACTCATCGCTTTAGGAGCGATAATTAATTGAGGAAATACAATCAAGAGGTTTCTCATACCAATTTGCATTCATAACCGTAATTTATAAATTCCTATTTCCAACTCCCGAATTCCAAATCCAGATTTTGAGAGTTACGTTTTAGAACGCGGATTGGTATCAATAGTCTGGAGAAACCTCTTGTCTAAAAAGTGGGATATTTACTTGCCAAATGTTTTTACAGAAACTTAAAGTATTGTAAGCCTTCTAAAATACCAGCAGCATAAGAAGATCGAGCGCGATAACGGTAATCAGTTGAATTAGCCTTGTACCATTCAAGTAATTCTGGACGAGCATTTCCAACAATAATTCCTCGTTCTTCTCCAGCACTAAATAAAGCTATATCATTTCCAGAATCACCACATACAACTGTTGTATAGGAATCAACTTCCCACTTCTGTTGTAAAAATTTCACTGCTAACCCTTTATCAGCATAAAGGGGTAGAACATCAAGGTCTTTGCCACCGCTATAGATTAAATTAAACTTCAAACTATTGTTTTCCAGTTCAGACTTTAACTGGGGTAATATTTCTACAGCATCCTGTTCACTAATAAGATAGCTCGCCTTGAACGGACCCTGTTCTGACTGCTGTTGAGGAACTAGTTCTGGGAATTTTCCTGCAATTTCTGCGATGAAGTTGCGGTTCCAGCCAAAAGATAGCTTTTCTGACCATTCTGAATCAAGTTTGTATGTTTTGGAATCTAAGTAGATTTCAGTCCCTACCGAAGTAATAAGTGCATTAGGTTCGAGAAGCGATTGTTCTGCTGTTAACTCCTTATATAGTGTAAGCGATCGCCCTGTTGCATAAACAATCCTAGTTCCATATTTTTTCCGATGGCTGTCTAATTCTTTGTTCAATTGCTCTAAAGCTTTCTTATCCCCCACAAGCGTGTAATCTAAATCAGTTACGAACAGAAATGGTTTCATAAACTACAGTTTATTGCTTGTGTAATTAACTAAATAATTTTTGATATACCTTATACAAGTATAAGTACAAAACTTGATTCAGTCATTGTATCTGAATTCGTGAATTTGCACAATCGAATACTCTACGAAAGTTAAGTACTAATAGCACTTAATGGCTATGATATTTCCACTAAAATAGAACAATACTGTTACATATAACACAGCAACTTTGGTGGCAAACAAGATCGCACTCACTAACTTTCAGAAAAACAATAATGCCGTCTTGTAGTTATAATATATATCTAAGTAAAAACACTTAACCTGACACTGCCCACATGAGCCGAGATGCTTTAGTCGTAGGAATCAACAAGTACCCTTTCCTCAAAGATTCGACAGGTAACTATAAGCATCTCACCACCCCTGCAACTGACGCAGAAGCGATCGCCCAACTTTTAGAAACCCACAACAACTTCCGAGTAACACGCTTACCTGCTAGCGATATTAATGGAAAATTGCAGGTTGACCCAGATAAACCTCTCAAGATAGAAGAATTAGAAAAAGCTATCCTCAATTTATTTCTCCCAGAAAGTGGGAAACCTCCTGAAACAGCACTGTTATTTTTTACAGGACATGGACTGCGAAAGCAATTAAGACAAAGTTTGACGCAAGGTTATTTAGCAACCAGTGATGCTAGTCCCAGCAAAAACCATTGGGGTTATTCGCTGCGAGATTTATGGGATATCTTACAGCAAAGTTCTGTACAACAGCAGGTTATTTGGCTGGATTGCTGTTTTAGTGGAGAATTGCTCAATTTCAAAGATACCGAACTGGGAAGACATAGTTCGGGATGCGATCGCTTTTTGATTGCAGCATCCCGTGATTATGAAGTTGCCTATCAGCAGTTAGATGGTAAGCATGGGGTACTAACGGGGGCGCTTTTGTCAGGACTTAACCCCCATGTAATTCCAGAGTTTGAGTGGATCACAAACCGAACGTTGATAGCTTCAGTTGAGCAGAAGCTACAAGCATACTACGACATGACGAAAGTTCCTCAATCTCCATTGATTAGCAACCACGGTCAGACTATTAAACTAATTCAAGGAAAGGCTAAACCGCGCTTAATTAATTTACCTTCCTCCACACCAACAGACACAACACCTGTTAATGACCTTCAACGGCATGGTAGTAGGCATTTGTTAGATAATCAAACATGGCAAAGTGAGAAACACTACGGTAAATTTATCGGTCGCAATGATGAACTGATAAGTATGCTTAAGTGCTTAGAGGAAGACCCCACCCAAATTCTCAGCATTGTTGGAATGGGTGGTATGGGTAAAACAGCTTTTTGTCACAAATTAGTTGAAAGTGCTTACGAAAAAATAAATTTCCAAAGGGTTGCATGGGTTCGCGCTCGTATATGTGAATATAAAACTGACGCATTTGGCAAACGAGAATCTATCATTGATTCACAATTAACCGTAGAGGATGCGCTTAAGAAAATAGGAGAAGAACTAAGAATTCCTAATTGGGTAAATTTAGGCAAAGACCTAGATAAACTCCAACAACAAATTAATAAATATCTAATATTAAATCGTTGCTTAGTTGTTATAGATGGGCTAGAAGATACAGAAAGTCCTGGAAAAATAGCAGACAAACTACGCCCTATTTTAGGGAAAAGCAGTGTAATCTTAACAACTCGTGAAAATGTGGGCGGAAAGCTTGCAAAAGTTAAGATGGAAAAAATGAATCGGAATATTTCTAAATAATTTATTTTACAAATAGCTAAATAAAAATATCCAACTCCAAGTCAAAACCCTTTACAAGAAGTGCCAGATTCCCAAATAGAAAAAGTTTTAGATGTGACTGCGGGGATGCCTCTGGCAATGAAACTATTTGTTAGTCAAGTAGAGTTCGTGGATTTTGATGACGTTATAGAAAGATTACGGTCAGTGTCTACAGAACGTAATTTATATGATTATCTTTTTGAAACTAGTTGGCAAAAAATAATGGAACAAGATGATGCAGCTTCTATCTCTTTACTACTTCATTTAGCAGTCATGCCTGACCCTATTTCTATTAAAGAACTGTACGGGTTAGATGACTTGACTGAAAAAGAAGTGCATGGTGGTATTGAGAGATTAGACAAACTATCACTTATTGAATTAAGCACACCAGAAGTAGGTAGAAAAAAAGTCTCATTACACTCCTTTACATCTCGCTATGTGAACGAAACATTACAGTCAAGGTATGAATAATGTGATAGGAAAAACAACTAAAGTAAATGATGAGTACATATCTCGTATACTCTTAAAACGTCAACAAGAAGGGTGTGGGGTTGCATGGTTAGGGTGTAAGGGAGAAGACGGCGCACTTCGGGGCGTATGATTAAGAGACCAACGCAATCGTCTTAAAAGACGGGGCGTATGTTTCCCACTGGTTGTTGGGGCTATCTCTTTCCCTACACCCCACACCCCACACCCTACACCCCGCCCCAACGGGGCTTGGTCATGAGAATATGTCAAATCAACTCATTTCTCAAGTTGAGGCATATAGTAGTAAGTTATATATACATCAAGGAGAAGACAGTAAGAAAATAGTTTTAGATATTAATGAGTTGTTTAGCCACATGATTAATAAAGTTAAGGTTGTTAATAGGAGAAAATATTGCCAGGTACTACTACATTACTGTGATTTAACTCAAGACTGGAGATATTGGGGATTATGGGCAGAAGAAGAAATCCGTATTGGAGCAGGCTTTGATAGTCCTTGGTTATTCTATGGTTTTGGACGTTACTTAGAAGAGATTGGTCAACTACGCGAATCTTTGAAATATCATACAGATGGTATTGAGTATAGTATTAGTGTGGGTGATGAAACTCATTTAGCATTAAATCATATCGGTGCTGGCACTACTTTGCAACGTTTGGAGAAACATCAAAAAGCAGAATGGCATTTACAAAAAGCTGTAGAAATATTGTCTCGATTAGGTAACGTATATCGGCAAGCGGATGCGCTATTAAATTTAGGTAGTTTATATGACCGCATGGGTAAGATGAACTTATCTATCTCAAAATATCAAGAATCAATGTCACTTATATATCAAATAGATCATGTTTTTGATAGAGGACGCTTTTTATATAGTTTAGGTATGGCTTACGTGAAAGCTAGCAAACTAGAGGAGGCAGAAAAAACATTTAATGAATCCAAAGAAACTTCTATTATAAATAATAATTTACACTACTTAGCCTTAACTTATTTTGGGATAAGCTGGTTAGAATATTGTAAAAATAATATTTTGCAATCCAGAGAAAATATAGAAGAAGCGATTACAAAATTTAAGAAAGCGACAGAATCGGGACTCAGTGTTGTCAATACATCATTTGCAGAACGTCAAGGTCTAATATTTAACTTAGCAGGAGCTGCTTATAGCAAAAACCCCGATCCTAACTATGAGGCTGCATTACAGTACTTGCAATATGCAGAAGCAGCATATTGTAATTTTGATTATCCTGATAAATCAGTTGCTGAAGTGTTAGCGAATAAAGCGCGTACTTTTAAAAATTCTGGAAATATTTCGCAAGCTATAAAAGCTTTTATAGCTTTACTTGCTGAAGGTAAACGCCTTAAAAGTCCTTTAATGATTGGAGACGCTGCTGTGCATCTCGTACATATATATTACCAAAAAAAATCAGGAGTTAGAGATTGGTTTTCGCTGCTGAATCAACTTGGATTTATTGGAAGTATTTGTTTTTTAATTAGATGCAATGCCCAAATTATTTCCTTGTTAAGGAAGTATAAATATTTATACAAAAAATAAATTAAATAAAGCGGAGCTAAATAATAATTATAAAAATATATTCTGTGGTAAACATACGTCTAGAAGTGTTTGTGTCGAGAGCATGAGACAACAATAGTTACTGGTTAGCTGTAGGGGAGGTGACAATCTACGATGTGGAAGATCAGTAAGTGTGATTTCTGCCCAAGCTATGCTGCGATTTACTGAAGACACCCAGAGTAACTTGGAACAATAAACACTAAACTAAAAGTCAATATTCACAGTAATTAATAAGTATTATTGATACTTGCTATAAGAGTAGTGACATTGACCGTTCAGTTATCACAACCTGACTTCCAACGCCTCACCCGCATTGTTCAAAATTTACCAGACTTTGCTAATGTGCGCGATCGCCGAGATTTTCTTACAGGAGCTTTTGGAGGAGATCCGAAAGCAGAGATAATACTAGCACGGGTAGATTGGGAAGGTAGTCCCATGAGTTTCTCTGTAAGGATAGTAAGCTTTTTGTCGCAGTTTGGACAGGTTGCTTACGGTAAAGAAGCTTTGGCAGTTTTCCTTAACTATATTCAGAACTATATCGGCGATGGTGATGATAAAGATTTTATTCTGGGCTTATTTCAAATATATCCTCTCCTAGATGTTGCCAGTACTCGCGATCGCTCTATTGATTCTTGGCGCGGAACTGATAGTATAGTTGACATACAAGAAAAAATTATCGGGGAAAATACCCTACGCCACATTTACATTTTAAACTTAGCTCTAGAAGCTTCAAAAGCTGTGGTGCGTATTGCTACTCCCAAAGGTGCGGGTACGGGGTTTATGATTGCACCCGATTTACTAATGACGAACAATCACGTTATCAACAGCCAGGAAGTAGCAGAAAAAAGTAATTTTAGCTTCAACTATCAACTGGATATTAACGGTAAAGAATGCCCAACACAGACTATTGGGGCTTTGCCGGATAGTGCTTTTTACACTAATGAAGAATTGGATTATACAGTAGTAACCCTCAAAGAAGTACCCGACTTCGGCAAACCCTTAATCTTCAAAAGTAAATCAATGCGGCGAGATGAGCGCGTAGCAATTATTCAGCATCCTGGTGGGCATTTAAAGAAAATCTCCATACAAAATAACTTTGTCGCTTACGCCGATAATCAGGTATTACAGTATACTACTAGTACAGAACCAGGTTCATCGGGGTCGCCTGTTTTCGATGATGATTTTCAGGTAGTTGGTATTCACCATAGCGGTGGGATGTTAGTAGAACCAAGTACGCAACGGAGGTATTTACGTAATGCAGGAACGAGTGCGATCGCTCTATTAAATGACCTGAAAAGCAACGCACCAGAAATTTCTACTCGTTTGACGAAATAGTTAGCCGATGGCGATAAGTAGCAACATCATCCAAAAATTATTGCGTCTGCTTAGACCACTTATGCAAAGCGAAAGCCAGCGTAAAGGATATTTAATGCGATCGCTAGGCATGAGTACACCTGTATTAAATCGCTTGGTCTTCAATCAGCCTGTGGATGATTTCATCACAGATATGTTGAGGGAATTGGTAGCCTTAAGTGAAACGACTGCTGGTAAACCTGCACTTTGTGCTTTGTTGGAAGCGATTCGTGAGGACGTGGGAGAAGACGTAAAGGTAAGCATAGATGAACTACTGCAAGAAATTAAAAAAGAATTAACAGAACAGAAAAACCAAGTTGATGGTTGCTACATCAGCATAAAAACTCTAAACGGACACTTAGACTCCGTTTTATCCGTTGCCGTTAGCCCAAATGGGAATACTATTGCTAGTGGCAGTCGCGATGTCTACGACGGGCTACGCCTACGCACAATAAAATTATGGAACTTGACGACTGGAGAACTGCTAACTACTTTAACAGAACACTCCAGCCCAGTTCTTGCTGTTGACTTTAGTCCAGATGGGCAAACTTTGGCAAGTGCCAGCAACATGGAGTTTCAGGATGGTACTATCAAGTTGTGGGATGTAAGTACTGGTAAACTTAGACAAACTTTAGGCAGTTCGTTGGTTTCTTTACGAACTAGTTGTGTTGCCTTTAGCCCGGATGGGCAAACCCTCGCTACTGGACATTCTGACGCTGCTATTAGACTTTGGCATCACAGTAGCGGAAAAAAGCTACACACCTTAAGGGGGCATGGATGGGATGTCAATTCTGTTACCTTTAGCCGTAATGGGCGGTTTTTAGTAAGCGGTGGTCTTGATGGTGCAATAATGATTTGGAATTGGCGCAATGGGGAGAGAATACGTACCTTAAATCGTCCTTCCGACTTTTTTGGTTCTCTGGTATCTTGGTTCGACAGTTCGGTAGGATCAATTCGTTCAGTTGCTGTTAGTCCTGATGGACAAACCATTGGTAGTGGAGGTAGTAATGTTGGCGATAAAGGTGTTTTCAATTCACCAATAAAGTTGTGGAATACAAATTATAGCTATGAAATGCGTATTTTTACTGGACACACGGATTCTGTAAATGCGATCGCATTTAGTCCAGACGGAAAAATTATCGCCAGTGGAGGCGAAGATAATACAATCCGAATTTGGAATTATCAAACGGGAGAACTGATACAGACTCTTGAACCTCAAAGTTTGGTAAATTCTCTTGTTTTCAGTCCTCATGCCAAAATTTTAGTTAGTGGTACTGATGATTCCAAAATTAGGATTTGGGGTATACCTTGTTAATTACGCTTATATCTGTTTGATTTCAAAGATGATAAAAGTAATAGAGGTAAGATAACCAAAACTTCCCAGGCATATACACCCCTTTCCAGTGCTAGTGAACTGATGGCAATAGGTAGCGATTTAATAAACAAGTTATTGCCTCTGCTTAGACCTCTGATGGAGAATAAGGACGAGCGTCGAGGACATTTAACAAGGGCGTTGGTTGGTGCGTCTGTGTTAAACCGTCTGGATTGGAGTTTAACTACTGATTCGTTTATCGTGGATATGTTCGTCAAACTGGTGGAATTTGGTGAAGTTACTCCAGGGAAACCAGCAATTTGTGCGTTACTAAAGGTAATTCGTGAAGATGTGGGCATTGATGTCCAAGCCACTATCGATGCACTGATTGTAGAATTTCTACCGCCAGCAGCAACCCAAACTATTTCTACACCACCACATTTACTGTTTGATTTACTGCTGCAAATAGACTTTAAACAGCAGGTGCGGTTAGTGGAAGATGTATTGGAACAACATCGAACAGCTGCATTCCTGGTTCACGGGGAACCTGACTGTGGACAAGAATTACTGGTTACTCGTTTATTCCGGATCAAATCAGCATGGAAGAATAACTCTCCAATTAAAAACGATGTTACTAATAATGCGGCTTACCGCAGTACTGAACGCTTGTGGAAACAACTAGCTCGTTCCTTTCTACTGCCAATAGATACTAAACCAGAATACATTATCGATAAAATTTGCGATCGCTGGCAGACTCAAGATGTCATTCTCATCTTTGAAAAAGTTGACTGTATGCTGCCAAACGTTCTCTGTGGTTGGCTTCAGGAGTTTTGGGAACCGCTAGTAGATAGGGGAAAGCTCAATCCACCACTGAAAAATACGCATTTGTTGATGTTCCTAGTTGATAATTATGGCAGTGTTTGTAAATCACAAATCATGCTAGCAAAGCAATTTGATGAACCGGAGTATCCCCGAATTCCCCTGTGCTTGCCACCTGTTAGCCCTTTTGCAACCGATGTCTTAAAGGATTGGCTAAGGGATATGAAAGTATTTCGTGATTTGCAGATACCTGCTGATTTAACTTATCAGCGTTTATGGGAAAAGTCCGATAACGGCATTCCTCAATTTGTCTATGAAGAAATTTGCACGCACTTTGATTTGAGTTGGGAAGGAGATTTGGCGAAATGGTTGATTTAGCAAGTGTACTCACCGCCAATGGCAAGCAATATTATGCTGGCAAGCCAATTTCACCCCAAGAGTGTCAAAAGTATGGGCTTTCTCCTTACTTGCCATCACCCGAACTCATTAAAGCTGTTAATCTCGCTATTTTTCTGGAAAAACGTCCCCTATTGCTCAAAGGTGAACCGGGATGTGGTAAAACCACTTTAGCGCAAGGGGTAGCTTACGAGTTGGGCTTACCCTACAAAACTTGGTATATTAAGTCTACGACCAGAGCCAGGGATGGACTTTACACCTACGACGCTGTTGGTCGTTTGCACGATGCTCAACTTGCTCGCATGGGGGAAGCTAGCAATTCCAAAGTCGAGAATTTAGACAATTACATCAAACTGGGGCCTTTGGGACGTGCGTTTAAAAATGAACAACGCACTATAGTGCTGATTGATGAAATTGATAAAGCTGATATTGACTTCCCCAATGATTTGTTGCGAGAGTTAGATGAGCAGAGGTTTACGATTGAAGAAAAGGGAGAAGAAGTAAAAGCAAATTACCCCCCCATTGTCATCGTTACCAGCAACGATGAAAAGGATTTACCTGATGCTTTCCTGCGGCGTTGTCTGTTTTATTATATTCAGTTTCCTTATTCACAGTTAGCTAATATTGTCAAGTCACACTATTTGGAATCTTCCTCTGATTTGGTGGAAGCTGCGGTGAAGCGTTTTAGCGAATTACGGCAGAAGATGGAGAAGGGTAAAGCAGGTAAAAAAGTTAGTACCAGTGAATTGTTAGATTGGTTTGCAGTGTTGCGGCAATTTCCTGAAGATGAGGTGTTAAAGCAGTTGGAGGGAGAAATACCTTTTCCAGAAGTTCTGTTCAAGAAATGGGAAGACCATCTGCGGTATTTGAAATATGAAGCTTGAAGAACTACCCCTGCTGGATATTTTTAACAGCCTGCGATCGCGGCATGGTTTGCCATTGGGGGTTGAAGAATATCTGGTGGTTGTACGTAGTTTAGAAGCAGGTTTTGGAATTAGCGATCATCAAGAATTAGAGCAGCTATGCTGTATATTATGGGCAAAATCTGAGGAGGAAAATCGCCTGATTCGACGTTTGTTTAGGGAGATGTGGTGGCCAAAGTCAGAGCAAGAAGACAAAAGTACAAAACCTAATACTTATAATTCACCTGTAGATGAGCAGTCATTACTTGACGACCAATCGTCTGATTTAGAGACACCTGGTATCATCCCAGAACCAGTGCAAGCTGTGCGGAGCAGTCGCGGGGATAGGGAGATGAAACGCCCTCGCTATATGCTTTTAACAGAATATTTTCCCGTTACCAAGCGACAAATGAAGCAATGCTGGCGTTATTTGCGTCGTCCGGAGCGCCAAGGAGTACCCACTGAGTTAGATATTGAGGCGACTGTGGCAAAAATTGGGCGTGAGGGTATTTTACTACAACCCGTGATGATGCCGCCCCGCACCAATCGTACTGATCTAGTGCTACTAATCGACCAAGAAGGCTCGATGGTGCCGTTTCACGATTTATCGCGGCAGTTGGTGGAAACGGCACAACGGGGAGGACGACTGAGAACAACCAATGTATTTTATTTTCATGACTACCCGGATGAATACTTGTATCGTCATCCGGCAATGCTTGATGCCAAGGCTGTTTCTGAAGTATTGGAGGAAATTGGCGAACGAGCGGCGGTATTAATTGTAAGCGATGCTGGAGCCGCACGGGGGAATTTTGACTCTGAACGGGTTGATAGTACTAAGGAGTGGATTGAGCAGTTACAACAGTCGGTGCGTTATTTTGCTTGGTTGAATCCGATGCCGAGTGAATACTGGCGACAAACTACTGCTGGAGAAATTGCCCGTTTTGTGTCGATGTTTGAGATGAGTCCCCAGGGGATGAATGCGGCAATTAGTGTGTTGCGGGGTCGATATATTGCTGGAGAGGTGATGTACTCATGGCTGAAGTGACGGCTGATATTAACCAAACCCGTGCGATAAGAATTGCTCAAAGACGGGTTGAAGGATTTGCCCAGCAGTTTGGGGAAGCACACCGCAACTTGGCTCGTCACGCGGCGTTTCATTTGGTACTTACACCTGATTTACTTTACCAGATTTGGGCAAATTTTGTCCCCGAAGCCCCTTGGACTACGGTTGCTCATGTGTTGCTGTCGCGGTTGTGTCGGCAAGTGGGTTATGAGATGTATGAAATGGATATTGCTGACCGTAATTTGTTGTTGCGGGAATTGAAGGAGCAGTTTGGACAGGAAAGATTTGATGAATTAGGGGAGTTTTTGCTCGATTATGTGGCGCAGCGATTGACTGATGATGACGCAGATACGCAAGATTTGCGGGAGGCTCAGGAGTGGACGGCGTTGGCGTATACTAAACCGGATGAGGTAGCGCGGGAGTTGGCGCAGAGGTTGAGTCAGAGAGTGCAGCAGGAGGATATGGGAGAGGTGTTGCGGCTAGCTTCTTTGGTTGAGACTTTAGCGGAGCCTCTGGTGGAAGCAGGTTTTGAGCCATTAATGATTTATAGTGGAGGGATGAAAAGTTTTGCTTTTGGAGATTCGGAAGGTGCAAAAACACAGGTAGCAGGTTTACAAATAAAGAATCGGCGATTAGAAATTGCAGAAGTTAATCTATCAATTCCTGAAGCAATAACAACTTCTATCGACAGTATTGAATCAAATACCAAATTTCTAACTAACCAAGCGCAAACAATCTTAATTTTGACAGCAAATCCTAAAAATACTTCACGACTACGTTTAGATCAGGAGGTGCGAGATATTGAAGAAGGATTACAGCGGGCAAAAAAACGCGATCAGTTCGTTTTAGAATCAAGGTTGGCAGTGCGACCGAGGGACATTCAGCGGGCAATGCTGGATATCAATCCTTCTATTGTTCATTTTTCTGGGCATGGAACGGGGGATGAAGGTCTGGTATTTAAAGATGAAACAGGTTCGGTAAAGCTAGTTGATGGAGAAGCCTTAGCAGGACTGTTTGAACTGTTTGCGGATCAAGTTGAGTGTGTTGTTCTTAACGGCTGTTATTCGGAGGTGCAAGCAAGCGCAATTTCTCAACAAATTAACTATGTGATTGGCATGAACAAGGCAATTGGAGATAAAGCAGCAATTGAATTTGCTGTGGGTTTTTACGATGCTCTAGGAGCAGGAAAGCCCGTTGAATTTGCCCACAAACTTGCTTGCGCTGCAATTCGGTTAGCAGGTGTTCGAGAGCAACTAACCCCGATTCTCAAGAATAAGCCAAATATTGATGAGAAGGTTATTAAGAGCAGTTTACCTGAAGAACAGCTTACAGGAGCGAATGAACCTGCGTCTGAGCCATCTGAGGAACTAAACGATTCTGACAGAGAAATACTTACAGAACTCTTGATACGTAGTGGACGTGCAGAATATTCGGCACGAAAAGCACTTTGTATAAAAATTGGAATTGAACCAAATCAGCTTGGATTTTTAAGGCAATCAACCGATACTGACTTTGCCTTAGAGCTAATTAGTTATTTGCATAGTATAGATGACAAACAAGCTCTTTGTAAAATCTGCAAAGAACTTGAAGTTGTCTTTAAAAGAGGGAAGTACGCGGCTGATTTTGAAAATATTAAATCAAAACTAAATTGTAAATAGTCTAGTAGGTTAAAAATCTGTCTAAAATATTAAACCAAGATGAACAAGAGACATTAGAACACTTATTAAAAATGAGCTTGAAAATAAAATCACTATAAGGACGAAAAGCAGTATGTATAAGAATTGGAATAGAGGACAGCGACTTAGGACTTCTTTACAGTGCAGATCCTGACTTTGCTATTATTCTCATTAATCATTTAAATTAACAATAAGCTACACCAGTTATTTGTAAACTCTGTTGTAATGAACTAAAATCTATTTGAAAGCTCGTGCCTTTAATAAAATTATCATATGTTCTAATTGCTAATAAACATCTAACTCAGTTAACTTCATCGAACTAAGTGTTGTAGAACGATTTTTTTCTAATAACTCTTCCAACCGCGTTTTAGCTTGGGGTGAAACTTTAAAAGCAATAATTTCTTCAGGTGTAGGACGTTTAATTAAAAAATCAATAACTTATTGATAAACTGCGGGAATATCTGTAGTCTCGGTTTCAACTATTGGTTGAGAATTTATTGATAAATTTGCAACGTCTAACAATCGCCAAAGCAATTCGGTTAAACGATTTTGCAGAGGTTCTAAACATTGAGCTAATTCATCAGAAATTTGAATTGTTAATTCTGCCATATGTGATTCTTCATCGGCGCTATCTGGCTTGTCTTTTATCCTAATTATAGCTTTGCTACCCTTCAACTAGATTTTATCGCAGTCGCAATCTCAGCAATGAGAGGCTGGTATTGAGAACTGGAAAAGGGACGAAAATCATCTGGAGCATCGACACTCATTTTACACAGCAGGCGAAACTGTAGCGGTGTTGGAGGTTTATTGACACGCTCTACCTGCACCTTTAAGTGAGAATTTTGTCGAAGCAACTCAAAAACTTCTGCAAGCAAATATCGCGGACAATAACCAACAATGTAGTGGTCTTCGGTGTTTAAAATTAAAGCCTGAGAATCGTAGGGATTTTGAAATTCGTGAGCTAACCATAATTTTTCCCCACATTCAAGCTGATTAATCCGCTCAATTGCACTACCTGGCAGATGTCGCAGCCCATGCGAGAAAAAGTAAAGATGGTAATGTCCTTGTTCATCAACTTCTGGACAAGGAAAAACGGCGAGTGTATCTGTTTCTCGTTCGCCACCACTGCGGGCTAAAATTGTAATAGGGTCATTTTCATCATTCGGAATATTGAGCCACTCAATAAAACTTGAGTAATCAGGACGCGATCGCGACATTAACCGATTAGCAAATACTGGAAATAACTGAGTTGATCTATAAATCTCGTCTAAGCGCGGAAACGAAGACAAAGCTTTAAAAGCAGATTTCTCTTCAGCCTCTTTTACACCTTGGGTATAGACAAATTGATAGATACCTTGGTCAAATGTCAACCGACCAATGGGGAACCAAAAGCGACCAATAGGGTCTTGCCAAGCTAAAAATAATGTTTTCGTTGTCTTCAAGATAGTGTTTCCCTCAAGGTAAGTAGCCTGTGTTTATTGATTTCCAGAATGGATTGAGCAAAATTACTGCCTTCGGGAGAGATAAGCGAGCGGTTAATAGGATTAAAAATATCTAAAATATTGGCTTTGGAAATATTTTCAAGTCGCGCCAACCACACACAAGCAGCTTCGGGATAGCGATTAGCAACCAGTGAGAACACATCAAAAGTTTTAAGAGTCTTTCTATCATTAACACTGCCATAAAACGCTGAGAAACATTTGTTTGCATAAGCCTCAACTGAGCGTTTCTGTCTTTGAGAGTTAGAGAGGTCGCGTCCTAAACTTGAAGCATGGTCGTAAGTAGGTGCGAGGTGTTCCGTTTCTTCTGAAGTCGATGCTGTTTTCATTCGGACAATCCCCCAGTTTTCGTGGTGGCGATCGCCATTACCAATCCACGCATCTAGCAGAAGATAGCCAACAAACACATCTACTGCTGTTTGGATACCAGAGGGCGGTGCCCAATCAATGGGTAAATTTATAGATTCACGTGGAATCACCCTCAGCACTACATCTATTGTATGTTGTGATATGCCATAAGTCCCAAACGCAGGATAGTTCGGCACAATTGAGGAAAGAAGTTCGTTACCATGAACAAGCGTCCCCCCTTGTGGTAAAAAGTTGGGTGAGACGACACCGCGCGAGCCTTCCCAAGTCGAAGCCAATTCATAAACAGCATGGGGAAGTCCCAATAGTTCACATAATTCTGATGCGACTTTTTCTGCCCAATCTTCTCCCAGGTTTTCTCGGCTTTGCTTATAGAGACAACGACCAAGTTCTTCGTGGTAAAACCAAAACTTATATTTGCTACCTAAAGTTTCATTCGAGGATGCTTCATAAGCTTGTTGTGTGACAAGTAGGATTGGGAATTGGGAGGCCATAAATAAGAGCGTTAGCGTATAGCTTTCCGCAGGAATCGCACTTTCTCCACATTGCAACAAAATAATGTTACATTTTTCCTGTCAAACTCGGTCAAAATGTTTTACTTTCGCTTGACACCCAGTATTTTCTTTGGAGATACCTTCAGTGCTAACCACATACAAGCGGCTTCAGGACAACTTCAAGCAAACTGCTGGAAAACATATGTTCTAGGGCTTCCCACAGCTTAGGATAAAATTATTGATAAATTAGCAGGCAAGAGGCAGATAATGTCAATCGTCAAAGTTGAAGTACAATTATCTTCAGAAGAGTTGCTCAAAGCAGTTGAGCAATTAAACTTGTCTGAATTAGAACAATTTGTATCGCAAGTTATTATTTTACAAGCGCAACGTAAAGCTACTAAACTGCCGCAAGCAGAAGCGGAATTATTACTCAAAATTAATCAAGGTATTCCTGCAAATCTTCAGAGAGATTACAAAGAATTGATGACTAAACGAGATGATGAAATTCTCACAGAATATGAGTATCAAAAATTATTACAATTAACTGATGAAATAGAAAAAATCCAAGCACAGCGTATAGAAAATTTAGCAGAATTAGCACGTATGCGTGGAATTTCACTGACTGCATTGATGGAAAACTTAGGCATTCACGCAACAAATCATGTCTGAAAATAGAGTGACAGCGCAGCAAAAAAAGTTTGTGGTTAAGCGAGCTAATGGATGTTGCGAATATTGTAGAAGCCAAGAACGCTTTGCTGTTCAAGCTTTTTCTGCCGAGCATATTATTTCCAAGAATCAAGGTGGAGAAACGAATCTAAATAATTTGGCTCTTTCTTGTCAGGGTTGCAACAATCACAAATATAATAAAGTCCAAGGTGGTGACCCAGTAACTGGTGAAACTGTACCTTTGTATCACCCACGTCAACAATTATGGAATGATAATTTTGCATGGAATAATGATTTTACATTAGTTATTGGTTTGACTTCAACAGGGAGAGCTACGGTAGAAACCCTACAGTTGAATCGAGAAGGAGTTGTGAATTTGCGCCGAGTATTATACGCAATGGGGGAACATCCTCCAGGGAATGTTAATGATTGATAACAATTTTGACTATTTGTTCAGCAACTGCAAAAACTCCCCCCACCCACAACCAGCAAAATCCGATCGCTCATAAAATTGAGAATAACCCCTCACTGGAGAATAAATTGACAACCCCTTCACACGCTCAAATCTTACCCCTGAAGTAACATTTGCCAAAATTAACTGCGGTTCCACTTCAATAATCATCAAATCCATTACTTCATCAATCACCTTGGTCAATTCATCACTATCACCAGCATATTTATCCCGTAACACCTTCAAAAAGTCATATAAATCTACAAAATCCTTATCATCAAAACGCACTGCCTTACGTTGAGCATGAAATAGTGCATTCTCAGTATAAATATCTGACTCCGCAATCAATTGGCGCAAAACAGCCGCCAATCTTTCTAACACCTCAGCTAGTTTCTCAACCACCCTCAAATTAGTCGCTGATTGAGTAATTTGAGCTACACTACCCCGCCATTCTCCTTCGTAGTAACGCCCATACTCTCGTACAATTAACTTTGCCAACGCCGCTGATGTCATTTCTGGATGGGCGGTTAAATTCTGCAAAATTGCTGTGTAGGGATAACCTGTTAGGGGTTCTACCTCTTGCGATGCAACCATATAATTAGCATTTGTTCGCAACTGGTAAGCCACTTCCACCATGCCCATTAAACAGGCATCCATGCCAATTAAGCTAACTTTTTTACCCGTAATCGCTTCTGCTTCCTGAAAAGCCTGCTGAAGTTTGGCATTATCCAGGAAGTCTAATGATGAATCATCAAAAGCGATCGCCCGCGAATCTTCATCCTCCAGTTGCAGCACTTCCGTAATTGAGGAAAGGAAAAAAGCACGAGACAACCGTCGATGATTTCGGGTAAGCGATCGCACTTCATCTTCACTCGCCTGCACCTGAACACCACGCGATCGCGCAAAAGCATAGATGTCATCTTCTTTCCAGCCAGTACCGTGATTCCACAAAATTACCGCATAGTTTTCTGCGGGATAATTCTCAATTCCCCAAACAATAAAATCTCGTAATGCGCGAGGATCGCCCATGTTCTGCTCTGCGATATTCTCAATTTGCCTGGATTCTTCTAAAGGGCGAATATATATACGGTATGTGTGTTCGCGGTCAGATAGAGTATCAAACTGTACCAAAACAGCCACATCTGGAGTAGACCCGACAGCTTCCATTTCTGCAATGTCTTGATAGCCTTGTGCTTCCATCGGAGCCATCAAGCGTTTTCCTTGAAGTTGCTCGAAAACCTTACCATTGTCCCCAGCCATGTAAACCATCACAGTCCAGCGACGATTATTTTGAGTCATGTTTGAACATTCTACGTTTAAAGTTTCTTATTTTTATACAAATTTATCGCTGCGATTACCGAAAATTCCACAAACTGTTAATTGATTATTTTGCTTTTAAGTTCGGTAAGTAGTTCCTCTGCTTGGTTGACATCGCGGCTATTAATAGCTGCTTTCAAGTTTTCTAAAGTTTCTAACAGTAGATTGTCAGATGTTTTATCTTGATTAATCACACGTTGCAGTCGGATTATTTCTTCTTCTAACTGAAAAATCCGATTGGTAACAGCGTCTTCATTTTCATGCACTTTCGCTTCTTCAAGTTTCTGGTCTACCTCTTGTTGAGTCAAGCGGTAAAAGCGGTCAAATGTCTTCTCTACAGGTTGCCCATCAGTAGTGATATCTTCCGCCAAAACATGGAGAATACCATCGTGGTCAACTTTGAACATACAATTAACCCGAACTTCCCCAGCCGGACGAGTAGTTGCTAGGTTAAGAACCACTTCACCAATAAATTCATTGTCCCCTGCAATTGGTCGTTCACCTTGATAAATGCGGAAGCGGATACTTTCTTGTCCGTCGCGCTGAGTAGTAAAAGCTTGGGAACCCTTGCGCCACTTGGTAACTGGTATCGGTTCATTAGCACGAATAATCGCATCCATCTTGCTGTTAGCTAACTCAATTCCCAAAGACAAGGGTGTTATGTCCCAGAGTTTCACCTCCTCCCGAAGATAACCACATAATCTTGCCCCCTGAACCGCCGCACCTCTAGCTACAGCTTCATCTGGATTTACAGAGTCGTTGATTGTCCAACCGTAGCGATCGCGTAATGCTTTCTTGATAGCGGGTAATCTGGTTTGTCCACCAACCAATAATACTTGGTCAATGTCTGTTGCTTGCAACTTTGCTTCTTTCAAAGTCGCATCGCAGATATCTAACGTGCGTTTGATAAAAGGTTGCATAAGTT
The DNA here is from genome assembly GCF_050875635.1 of Tolypothrix sp. VBCCA 56010. NCBI lineage: Bacteria > Bacillati > Cyanobacteriota > Cyanophyceae > Nostocales > Tolypothrichaceae > Tolypothrix > Tolypothrix sp. VBCCA 56010. The sequence goes on along the minus strand of NZ_JBPAOH010000041.1, from coordinate 12,735 downwards.
TTTCTAACTCAATACGAGTTAATGTTGCTTCTAGCCCCAAATACTGTTTTTCTACAGCAAAAAGATTTAGAATACTAATTTGATACTCTGTGGCTTGGGTCAGGGCAATTTTGGCAATTTCTGCTGTTTTTCTGAATTGGGAACGCAAGCTATTATCTTCTGCAATAGGTAAATCTACACCATGCTGCTGCTTGAACGCTTTCTTCATCCAACTCATAATTGCTAAATCTAAATCATCCCCACCTAAATGGGTATCGCCACTGGTAGCTTTTACCCGAAACAAACCCTTTTCAATCCGCAGAATTGAAATATCAAATGTACCACCACCCAAGTCATACACCGCGACTGTTTGGGGTTCTGTACCCAAGCCAAACGCTAAAGCCGCAGCCGTTGGTTCATTAATTATTCGGGGAACTCGCAACCCAGCTAATTCTCCGGCTTCTTTGGTAGCCTGACGCTGAGACTCGCTAAAATAAGCCGGAACAGTAATGACAGCTTGGGATATTGTTTTACCCAAAGCTGCCTCAGCATCTTCCTTCAGCTTACGCAAAATTTGAGCAGAAATCTGCGGAGGTGTAAAAATTTCTTCGCCTACACGGACAGCAACTTTGCTCTGCTGCATTTCTGCAATAGTGTAGGTAACTTGGGTTTGGTCGATGCGTACCCGTTCGTCACGAAAGGTACAGCCCATGAAGCGTTTTACAGAGTAGATGACTTGACTGGGGTGAGTGGTGATGAAACCCAAAGCTGATTTACCGACAATGGGTTGATTTGTTTGGGTATCGAACATCACAACAGAGGGAGTGAGGCAATCGCCTTCTGAGTTGGATAAAACTCTCGCCTGTCCTGTGTCTGCTTCCCAAATCGCAATGGCTGAATTGGTTGTCCCTAAATCAATTCCTAAAATATCTACCTCACTCACCGTCTACTCCCCTTTCAATTTTAGATTTTTTAATATGTGTAGCAACTTAAACCAGAAGGTGTACCTACCCATAATTTAGTCTCTTTATCTTCACCAGTGCTGATGGTCAGTGCTGTGACTCGATTTGCCCCTAAGCCACTATTGTGGATGTTAAATTCGTTGATTTTCCATCTATTGCCCTGACTTAGGAGACAAAATAACCCCTTATCTGTCCCAACCCATAAACTGCTATTGTTCTTATCCCATACCAAAGCTGTTATGATTCGGTTCTCAAGCTCAGGTATTGGTTCCCAGTTGTCAACATTACCTACGTACAATCCCTGACTTGTACCCACCCAAACCTGTTCCGACTCATCTCTATTAATTGCTAGTAGCAAGCGAATTTCTGCACTGCCTAAGTTACCAGTAATTGGAGTCAGTCGTTTTGTATCAGTTTTATATAACAACAATCCTGCCGAAGTACCTAGCCAAACATGGTCTGTGACAGCTTGGGCAATTGCTTGCAGCCATCCCCTCACAAGCAGTTCCTTGTTATAAATTACTTGTACCCAAGCTAAATCTTTGTACTGATAAAGACCATCTAACCCAACAGCCCAGTAGCGATCGCTTCCAGCAGTTAGGGTTAAAATCGGTTCAGAAATATTGGGCGCGGTTTGGAGTTCATTCTGCTGTTTTAAGCTATGTAAACCGCTACTCCAACTCGCAACCCAAACAGTTTCTTGGTCTTGGCTGGTGATGATAGCGCGGATATCTTGGCTGGCAAGTTGTCCATAACGCCGCCAACTTTCGGTAAATAAGTCATAACGAAATAAACCTAGTGCCGTACCAATCCATAAAATAGAACGGTCTGCAAATTGCTGTACTGACAGTGCTTGCACTAAACTGCTGAAAGTGGGTGGAGATTTTTCGCGGGAAGCTAACCCAATGACATCAGGGGGATTGTCCGTTAAGTGCAAGAGTATTTGTTTGTTCTCTCCGCGCAATAGTCCATCATGAGTACCAATCCATACCTGATCGTCTCTACCAGCTAGCAAGCTGGTAATAGGTGCATTAAATCGCTTTTCTGTCAAGGGTGTCCAACCAGTTTCTGTTGCTAAACCCACCTGTCCGCCACAAGCTACCCAAACTCCTTGCGGATGGGGAGATAGGGCAGTAACTTCACCAGGATATGTAGTATCAATTTTGTGCGGTTTGTTCGTTGATAAGTCAATGCGTACCAGTCCGCGAAAAGTTCCTAACCACAGGTTTTCACCTTGACGAGCTAGTGTGAGAACATCTGGCTGCACACTGTCGGTAGTACGCATCCAGCTAGCATTTTTGTAATTATAAACGCCTTGAGCATTGCACAGCCAAATATCATTTTCGTTGGCGATCGCGATCGCTCTCGGAGGAAAACCAGCAGGGGGTAGTTCTATAGCGGGTTTGCGGTCTGGAGTGTTGATAGCATAAATACCGCTAGCAGTTCCAGCCCAAAGTTTACCAGTAGAGTCCAGGGTCAAACAACTTACCTTTACCTCGCCCAGGATGCGGTAAGGTCGCCAAGTATCATTTTTTAGATAATAAATTCCAAAATGTTCGTGAGCAGCCCAAACTTGACCCGCACCATCTACGGCAACTGCTAACACTGAGTTACCTGGCAAACCATGTTCGCTGGCGTATCTCACAAATCGGTTTAATTCCAGCTTCCAGTGCAGTATCCCTCCCCCAGTCGCCAACCATAAATCTCCGTGCGTTGGGTCAAAAGTTAAAGAGCGCACATGGCGCTGACTTGCCAAGTTACTCCATTCTAAAAACGCTTTATCGCTAGGTTGTTCCTGTTGCGGTGCAGTATCAGCAACGGGGATGGGCAAATCTTCTCCCCCTACTGGTACTGGTAAATCAAGTTGGTAGTCTTTACTACTCATAATCTGTTAGTGCTGGTGATGCGCCCCCACTCCTCTTTTAATTTGTCTAACTCAGCTTGTAATTCGTAATTCTGGTCTTGCTGCTGTTCGATACATTGATTGAGAAAATTATGCCAGTGTTCTTGACTTTTTTGCTGTTGCTGCCAAAGTCCGTAACGTGAATCTTTATACAAACGTTCTGTTGCTTGTTTTAAATTTTGTAGCTGTCGGTTTAACGCATTCTCCCAAATCTTCAGACGTTGGTATTGCTGTGTCAAGTTTTCTTGGGAATTACGAGTTATCCAAACTACTCCCCAAGGTAATTCTTCTAAAACATCGGCTAAACTAGCGGCAGCGTCACTGCATAAACCCTGGAGATTAGCCAGTAACTCTGCATCCTCAGCGTTGACATCAGGATCTAGTAACCGAAAAATATGCTCTAGTAGCATATCTTTATCAATCGCTTCTGGGTCTTTTAAACTAAATTCTGTTGTTTGTTCTTCATTGTAGAGAAAATTATCGTTTCCCACATCCTGCTGTTGCGTGTAGTCTTCATCCTGGGTGAAACGTTGAATTTGGCTGCGAAGGAAGGCAATTTCTGCTTGTAAGCGCATTGACTGACGACGTAATGCACCTACTACCGCCTGAAATTCGTTGTAAGCTGTTGCGAGATTTGTTTCCAATGGTGCAATTGTCTCCCGTGCAGTAGTAATTGAGGAGCGCAGTTGTTGCAGTTGCGTCAGTAAGTTATCTAATTCTGCTTGGGTAATTGCTGAGGTAGATGGATAGTTTCTCATCAGGCGACACCTACTGTAGCCAAGGGTTGAGTTAGTCGATAGTAAGCAGGACTGTAAAGACCATAAGCCAGACCTAAAGGATTATTATACTCCTCTATAAAATATCTGCGGGTAGCTTGTAGGGCTTCCCCAATTGTCATTTGTTTATCTATAAAAAAAGTATAAAATTGTTGAGCAAAAGCCGCAGCAAAACGGTCGGGAACGGGACAAGCAGTTGCAATTACTGCCTCTGCACCCCGCTTGATAAACATTTGGGGTAAGTTAAAAGTTTTGCGTAATGCATCAGTACCACCTGCTGACTGACAGGCATTTAGGAAAACTAATGGTTGGCACTGAAATTGTTTATCTTCTTTTACCAAAATGAAAGATATAGCCCCTAATTGAATCACTAAAGGTTCGCCTTCTTGTCCTTCATCGTTTAACAAAGTAAATAGCAGCGTATCAATATCTAGTTCTTCTGACAGACAATGACATGCAAAATGCAAAATGTTATGGTTAGCTTCTATGAAATAATCAAGTAGGTTTTCTCCACTTTCAACCCCTATTAATTTCCCTGCTGCCGAAAGAAGAGAGCATCGGCTATTTTGGTAACTGCGAATCAGTTTTTGAATTAGCAGCCATTCATTTTGATGAGCTTCTCGCAGTCGATGATGCAGACAAAACATCATATCTAATGGTGTGGTTCTGTCTGCCAAAAAACGAGAGATATCTTTTTCGGGAGTAAGAATTCGAGCCGGAGTGTAGCGCAGCCCCCAAAACATTTCTGGATTAGGTTCTTGGTAATTATCCCCTGCATACAGTACTTCCCAAGGAAAAAGTACCCTCTCAGATATAAAGGTGGGCGCTGGGATTTCACTACCCATCATCTTACAACGACCCTCGATAATTTCACGAGAGCCTTCCTCTTCAAAAAATCTGCGGTAAGCTGCTAAACCCCACTTTGCCAGTTCTCTCATTTCTTGATGGCAAATTTCTGCATCTAATTTGATACTTTTGGCTTGATTAATTGCTTTTTCTAGCCTCCAAAAAGACTCTAAAACATTATTTGTAAATCTCAGAAGTTCCTCATCAGTGGCAGTTATATTAAACTTTTGCCAACCAATATTATAATAATTTTCTTTAGGGATTACAATTGGTAAAAAAGATGCCATTGTTTGATGGCGAATAGCGCTACTAATACCGCTCATTCCTCCCTCCCGTTCTCTATGTTGAGAGAGAAATTTAAGCTATGAATTGGTCGCATTCCATCTGCAAAATATACCTGAACTAAAGCTGACGTTTCAGTAATTTCATTAGGTACAGCCAGGGTAAACCAGCCTAAATAATCACCTTTGGCAGTAAGTGTCATTGTGATAGGCAAATCTGGAATCACTTGCAGACCATAGGTTACGATGTGTACCTGTAGATTTTCAAAGACGAGATGCTCTGCTACTTCGATGACTCTATCTTCATGCCACACAGGGGGGTTTCTTCGCAGAGTAACACGAAAACGAGCGATCGCACCGGGGGGCAATGGGTCATCAATTTCCCGTCCTATAGGTTCGACAATGGCATAACCATCACCAGGAACGGGACGGTAAGGACGCGCCATTGGGTCGCCAAAAAGAACGTAGGCTAGCCAGTCAAGGGAATCAGGTGCAGCTGCACGGGCTAACTGACGGCTAGTATAAAAAGCTTCGCCCAAGGAAGCGCCAGCCCACAGACGATTGTAGAAGCTACTAATAAAGGCAGCTTCTACTGCTGGTTCTACAGCCCAAAGGGAACCTGTGAAGCCGCTACATCCAGCGCGGATAAAGGCGGATGCCCATGTGTTTTCTAATGCTGTCAATTCTGAAGTATCGGTTTTCACGTAACTCAAGGTTACAAATGGACGATTGCGCCGCAGGTTTAGTTTGGCGGGACGCATTTGGAGTTCTATGTCTTCTGTGTCGTTGATATTATCTAAGGTTACAGGAGCGTTACGAAGGTTGGCTGCATCTGAGGATTGACTGTAGCGAATTAAATGCAAACCCCGTATAGCTTCAGTGGAATCATGCAATACACCTGCTGGTAAAGGCTGGGGTGGAGGTGCGCCGTGTGCTTCCAGGAGGGTAGCCCAGAGTTGGGGTTGTTCGACGTTGGCGTAATGAGCGATGTCAACTGTACCTACAGGAAACTCGTAGGGTCTGGTGTCGTTTAATTCTTGTAGCCATCGGCTAATGATGAAGCGATCGCCTAAAAATCTTTGACCATCATATAATAATTCCCAAGGTATCCAAGCTTCTTGGTCGGCGATAATTAAAAGTGTAAAAGTAGAATTTTGGGGTATTAAACTGCGAAACTCGTTTTGTAATTCTGTGGGGAAGACTTGCTCAAATAAGTATTGACCAAGGGAAATTAAACGAGATTTTCCCTCAGTTGGTAAACTACCGGATGTATTTTCGAGTGTAGTTGCTAACAATCCCCGCGTCTGTTCTAACCAATTGGTTGAAAGTGAGTCTGATGTATACATGTTGTTACCGGGAAATACTGAAGGGAACCGGAAACTTCTGAGTTGGTATTGGAATTTACAGGTGGAGTTTGTTTCATTCCAAATTGTTTGAATGCGGAGGATAAAATCTGGTTGGGGGACGGGACGGGGTTGGGTGGTTATGCATTGAGGGATGAAGGTTGCTTCGTCAATTTCAGCGACTTGAATTTGAGTTTCTAGTTTTGTCTCGAAGGTGTCCCCTCGGTAGAGTTCAGCGGTGATGGTGGCGTTACCTGGGCGAAGGGCTGTGAGGCGGAAGCGGGCGGTTTGGGTTTCTTGCACTGTGTAGGTATCGAGGGGTAGGCTGGCGGTGTTGTCGCCGTTGATTTGGAAGCCTGGAGCGTTGATGATGAGGTTTAGTTCGTTGGCGATCGCTTCCTCATAAGGAATTTCAAGTAGATAGGAACTATTATTATCTGCACGGGGTTGGTTTTGATGTAAAGTAATGTCTAACTCTTCACCTACAGAAACTACGTTTTGTGATACGTCTAACCATAAATCATAAGTTAACGATTCTTGTAACAGTGATAACTTTTTTGTTTCTACTAGCAGGCGACTGGTAATAATTATCGGTTCACCATAATTTGCAAAAATAGGACGTTGAGGTAATAATAGGCGTTCACGATTAAGGAAATCTACTAAATTATGGTTAGTAACAAAGTTTTCTTTCTTAGGCTCTAAACCTTTGAGTAGTGCAGTTGTGAATACACCATGTTTGTTATCAGGTGTTTGATATGAATCCTCAAACTCGCGTGAACTAGCAATAAAACAACTACTGTATGTCTTATTTTTATTCCAAGCATCTACTTCATCAAAATTTAATAATTCTCCACTATGAGAACAATCTAAAATTATAATTGGCTGTCTAACTTTACTTTCTTGTAGCAATCGGCGTAGCCATTGTAGAGATATTCCATACAATCCTTTGCTAGGACTTGCATCACTAGTAGCCAAATATCCTTCTGATATTCCTCTGGTCTTACGTAGTCCGTGTCCAGAAAAATATAGTAATGCTGTATCTGCTGGTTTACGACTTTCTGGGAGAAACAAATTAATTATTGCTTCCTCTAACTCTTGTGCTTTCACAGGTATGTTTGGGTCTACCTGCAATTTTCCATCAATATTGGTAACTGGTAAGCGTCTTACTAAAAAATCACCGTAGGCTTCCAGAAGTTGAGCAACAGCTTCTGCATTATAAGCAGGGGCTTGAAGATGGTGAGCCTTTGCTGTCAGTGAATTTTTAAGAAAAGGATACCGATTTATTCCAACAATCAATGCATCTCTAGTACCTACCAAAATATTCTGTTCTTCAGATAGCCTGGTCAACTCTTGTAGTAGGATTTTACCAGATTCACCACTACGAAATTGTTTCAAATCATCATTATCCAGCAGCAGTGTTAAAAAAGCTGTTATGTCATTTTTATTTATTTGCTGCTGTGTTTTGAATAGTTGTAATATGAGTCCAGCATCCTCTGGATTATTCTTCAAATGCAATACAAATGAATGCCAGTTTTTTAACTGAATAATTGAATTATAAAAATCCTCCTTTAACTTTGCACGCTCCAATTCTAATTGGATGCGTTGATTATCCAAGTCTTGCTTAAGCTTTTCTAGTTCATTTTTTTCTTGAGATGTTATCTCGTTTTCATAATCAACAGTTTCCTTTAGTTTTAGCTTGTTTCTCTGAGTTGGATTACTAACAGGTGCTTTAGCCACTACAATCTTGTAACCTTCTCCAATAGGATAAAATTGTGGTGTCATTGCCGGAGCAGCTTCTTGCACTTTGTTACTCGCGTATTCATGCAATCCATATAATGCAATCCATCCATCTCCATCGTGATCTGCCGCTCCGGTTTCAATACCCTCAACTAGATAATGAGTATATATTGATTCTTCCAATCCTTGTTGCTCAAACGAAAACTGAGTTGATGTGGAAGAAGTAAGGAAAGCCATTTCTGTACGACTGATGTTTACCCCTTGAGCAATCGCGCCGCTAAAAGAAGAATCCAGAATAACCACTATTCTTTTGGATTTACTCTCATAAATATTTTCTTGTAAAAAACTAGCTGCTATTGCTGTGTGCCTTACTAATCTCCCGTTGTTTTTACGGGTAATACTGGTTGACATATAAAATTTACCCGCTTCGTCTTTCAGCCCATGACCAGAAAAGTAGAATAATAGTAAGTCCTCTTTTTTACAATTAGCAAACAGTTCGTAAATGGCATCCTCCATCTCTTGTCTTTGGGGATTGAGCAAGGTTGTAACCAAATTAAAATTGCCTAGTTCAGGATTTTCCAATACACGTTGCATTGACTCAACATCTTTGATGGCGCTAGGTAATGGATTTAATCCTGCGTCCTCATATTTAGCAACTCCTATTAGCAGCGCAACTTTCGCCATTTACAACTGTTCTCTCCATAAATTGCAAAATTAACTAGAAAATTTTTAGATATTAATAACACGTTTTATTTAAATAAATAAATACTTACTAAATTACAATACAGTGTTCACACTCACCCCACCCTATAACTCGCAGGACTATAAACACCATAAGCCAACCCCAACGGATTATTAAACTCCTTCAAAAAATACCGTCTCGTTGCACGTAATGCCTCCCCAATTGTCAGAATTTTAACGACTTTATCCCCAGTTACTTCATCCATCACCACCATCCCCCGCAGAAAAAACTCATAAAACACCTTCGCAAATGCAGCCGCAAACATATCCGGTACAGGACAAGCTGTAGCAATCACAGCTGCCGCACCATGCTGAATAAACACCTTGGGTAAATTGAAAGTCCTCCGTAACTCATCCGCACCCCCAGCCGACTGACAAGCATTAAGAAACACCAATGGCTGACAGAGAAATTTCCCCTGTCGCAACAAAAATTTGTAAGTTTCTAACTCTAAAACCAAGCCATTTTCTACAATATCCTCATCTTTAATAAAAGAAATCAGCAGTTTATCCCCCCGCCTACTCTCCTTACAATGGCAAGCAAAATGCAACATATTGTGGCTAGCTTTGTAAAGATACTTGAGTAAATCATCACTTAAGGGATCGCTGGATTTATCATTTGTCAAATTGCAAGCTGTCCCCAGCAATGTAAAACGGTCTTTTGCTGTCACCCTCACCAACTTTTCAATTTCTGGTCTTTCGTTTTTATGAGCATAAAGCAACCTGTGATGCAAGCAAAATAACATATCTGAAGGTTGGGCTTGCTCCAAGACATAATCTGCGATATCTTTTTCTGGGTTGAGAATCCGAGCCGGGGTGTAGCGCATTCCCCAAAACATTTCAGGGTTTCCCTGTTCATAGTCCTCTTCAGTTCCCTCAAACAAAACCTCCCAAGGAAACGGCATAACTTCAGAAACAAAGGTAGGAGCAACATTTTCATTTAGGCGACTGGTGAGGATTTTATTTGGTCTATCTTCACCAAAAAATGCTTGATAAGCAGTCCGTCCCCATTCAGCTAATTTGATTAAATATTGATTGCACAAACCCTCGTCTAGTGCGAGGGTTTTTTCTTTATTAAGAGTTATTCTTAAAGTATCAAAACAATCTAAAATTTCTTCGGTCAGCACTTCCAAAACTTTATTATCAGGTTTAGGAAAGCTCCACCGACCAATTGAGTAGTAATCTTTATCGATTATAATTTCTAAGCAAGAACTAGCCAAATTTACACCAACTGGACTGCCAATTCCTCTCATTGCGCCTCACCGTCCTGCTTAACAATATTCAGTGCAAAACGCAAATTGTGAACAGGTTCTATCCCGTCCTCAAAATAAACCTGAACTAACACTGAGCGAGTTTCCATCTCAGCAGGGGCAGTAAGCGTAAACCAACCTAAATAATCTCCGGTAGCTGTGCGTGTCATAAGTATTGAATCACCAGGAGTAACCTGCAATCCGGACGTGACGATAAAAACACGTAAATCATCAAAACTTAAATCTTCAGCCACTTCCATTAATCGATTCTCGTACCATACAGGAGGAGTACGGCGCAGGCTAACGCGAAACCTTACTGTGCTTCCTGGGGGTACTGGGTCGTCAATTTCTTGACCTATAGGTTCCACAACCGCGTAGCCCTGTCCCTGTACTGGTCGGTAAGGACGCGCCATTGGGTCGCCAAATAATACATAAGCCAGCCAGTCCAAGGATTCTGGTACAACGGTTTTAGCCAATCTGCGAGCCGTTTGGAACGCCACACCCAAAGTTTGCCCTGCCCAAATGCTGTTATAAAAAGCACTAACAAAAGCTGCTTCCACATTCGGTTGCACCGCCCAGAGGGAACCAACAAAGGCGCTACAACCTGCTCTGACAAAGGTAGAAGCCCAGGTTTGCTCTAATGCTGTTAATTCCGGTTGTCCTGCATTTAGATAACTCAAAGATACAAGGGGATGATTGCGACGCAGACTCAGCTTGGCTGGTTGCACCTCACGCTCAATATCCTGAATATCGCTACTGCTATTCACCCGCACTGGCGCATCCTGGCGGTTTGTTGTGTCCACAGATTGACCATAGCGAATTAAATGCAAGCCACGTATTGATTCAAACAAAGTAATATCATTAAATATACCAGCTTGCATGGAAATAGGTGGCGGCGCTCCTGATGAGTGCAAAAGCTCAGTCCAAAGTTCCGGTTGTTCCACACTAGCATAATGGGCAACATTCACCGCACCCACAGGAAACTCATAGGGTCGTGATTTTTCTAACTCCCAAAGCCATCGGCCAATAATAAAGCGATCGCCTAAAAATTTCTGCCCATCATGCAACAGTTCCCAAGGAAACCAAGCATCCTGGTGAGCTAATATCAGTAAAGTGAAAGGCTGATTAAAACTGGCTATGGTGCGAAAGGTATTTTGCAGTTCTTCTGGAAGTAAGGAATGAAACAGGTAATGACCGAGAGAAACAAGGCGAGAACGGAAATCTTCTCTAAGGCTACTTGCTACTTCTTCAAGGGTGGTTTTTAATAATGAGTGCGATCGCTCGACCCAAGTAGCAGATAAAGACTGTGAGTTGTAGTCAACGTCATCCGCGAATAGCAGGCGTGGTTGATAGCTATCGATGTGATAATTGAAAGTACAAGCGCAGATATCTGCGTTCCAAGTAGTACGCACTTGGAGAATTATATCTGGTTGGGGAACGGGACGCGATCGGGCGGCAATAAGTGGGCGTAGTTCTGTTTCTTCAAATGCGGTAACTTCTACTTCGGTTTCGAGGGTTGTTTTATAGGTTTCTCCACAGTAAAGTTCTGCTTTGATTTTCGTTTTGCCTGGACGCAGGGCGGTAAGATTGAAAGTTGCGGTTTGGGTGATATTGGCGGTGTCGGGGTCAATGGGTAAGCTTGTGGTGTTGTCAGCGTTAAATTGAAAGCCAGGGGCAGTGAGAAATATGTTGAGTTCGTTTCCAGTGACTTCGTTGTGGGAGATTTCTAGGATGTAGGTTGTGTTGTTGTCATTTAGTAAGGTGAGACAAATCGCAACTTCTAATTCTCCACCAATTAGTAATGAATTTGATGATACATTCTGTAATAAACTATATGCTACAAATTTAGATTCAAACTCAGGTGACAGCTTGATTGTTTGATAATAATTGGTCAGTTGTCGAATAGCTTGCAATACCTCAGTGGCAGATTGATAGCGTTCTCTAACGTTAACAGCCAACATTTTTTGCAAAATTTCAGCAAGTTCATTGCTAACATCTACGTCATAGAGCCACACCCCTGCCGTATTAGTCTCCAACTGACGCGGTAATTTGCCAGTTAACAAATAAACACAAGTGACCCCAAGAGCATAGATATCACTAGCATAAACCGAGCGCCCTGCCATTTGCTCTGGTGCTGCAAACCCAGGGGTTCCGATAATCAAAATTGACTGATTGGAAGTCAGCAATAATGCTATTCTAAAGTCTATTAAACATAGACTACCATCTTGCTTACGACGAACTATTTGAGTAGGGTTAATATTTTGGTGAATTACCTGTTGACTATGAACATATTCTAAGATTGGCAGAAAATCTTGAAGAAAATCTATGATATTAACTTCGCTCAATAAACCAGATTTTTGTAATTCTTGCTGTAGTGTATGACCATCAATATAGTCGCAAACTAGATAAGAAGCTTCTTGAAATTCAAAATAATCTAAAAGTCGGGGCAAATTGGAGTGATGGCCTATTTTACCTAAAATTATGGCTTGGTTCTCAAATTGTAATTTTGCAGAATGCAAAATGGATGTATCTTTATTCAGTATAATAGTTCTATTTTTAGATAAAAATTGTTTAAATATGGCGATTGGTTCACCTGGTAGAGCTTCATCTTTAATCAAAAATTGATTAATCAATTCCTCAAATTCTGGAGGATATAATGCAAAATCATTATCATTATCTTGGTCACTGAAAATTTTAATAATTCGATAGCGTCCTTTGATTAACTCACCTATAGATAAAGTATCTGGAGAATTTGTAAGTATGGTATCTATGGAATCTGAATTATCCAATGATATATTATTCCAAAAAAATTCATAACTAGTACAGGGTGGCGGAAATAAACCGACCATTTTTGTGAGAGACTAAGCAAGAAGGGTCAAAACCCTTATGGGTAGTTTTTAAGGAATCAAGGTGTGGCAAG
>NZ_JBPAOH010000040.1:0-52580 GCF_050875635.1 Tolypothrix sp. VBCCA 56010 | reverse complement strand
TGTAGACGTGCTTGCTTTTCTTGAGTCATCACTTTGATATGCGGCTTATATATTTCCCTCTATTTTGCCATCACTAGTAAATCTGCCAAAATGGGATGCTCCCTAAACGAGGATATTCGTGTCCAGAAATACAGAGTTACCGTCCGTCATCACCATACATATCCTCGCGTCTTAGAGAAAGATTCTCAGACCAAGAATCAACATGAATCACAGGAAAATCCAACGGAGGACGCTTTTCCTTAATTACTTCCTTTTCTGACAATTTTTCATCAATTATCACCACCACTTGATGTTCGCCAGGGGGAATATCAGGCGGTAATTGCAAGGTAATTTTACCATCACTTGTCACCGTCGCAATTGTTTGGATAGCTTTCATATTATTTCTCCAATACTGCTTTGTTCATAACTTTGAATTGCGTTTATAGCAACCAAGTGTAAAGGATATTCAGGAACATTAGCATACACCAAAATATTTGTGTCCAGAAAAACAGAGTTAGCGTCCCCAGTCATCATACATATCCTCACGTCTTAAAGAAAGATTTTCAGGCACAAGACCGCAATTATGTACAGGAAAATCCAACGGAGGACGCTTTTTCTTAATTACTTCGTTCTCTACCAAAGACTTTTCATCAATTATCACCACCACTTGATGTTCACCTGCGGGAATATCAGTCGGTAACTGCAAGCTAATTTTCCCATCTGCTGTTACCGTCGCAATTGTTTGAATAGTTTTCATATAATTACTCTAATGCTGCTAATACTGCCTTCGGCAATAACTTATCTTTAAACCAAATAATTCTAGCGGGAACATCATTTAATTTCACACCCGCTTTTTCCAAATTTAATCTTTCGGAAATTGCCAAAATTAAGTCATCACGTTCCGCACGTCGCACCTGTGAAAACTTCTTTTGTAAATATTCTGGACGCCAATAACCGACAATTTCTAATAAAAACGTCCGTCCATCAGGATGTACCAAACGAAAATCGGGAATCATCACACTACCAGGAATCGGAACTAAATCAACTTCTCTTTCTAACACCCAATCACTTTTTAATGAATCCCACTTATCAGCAAAAGACGCTTCCAACATACTATCGTAAGGCTTGCCAGGTGGATAATGAGACACCAAACCGCATTCAGAATTGAGAGTGAAACGTCCAGTTTTCCAAGTATTAGTATAAAAATCGCGAGTTTGGAGAATAGAAGAAAGACTCCATCTGGTGACATGAAGTAAAGCGGGAATAAGTTTAGCGATCGCCAAACCATATCGCGTACTCGGATTAAACAAACTCGTCGGACCATCAATCGTAATTGTAAATCCGTGGTCAGCATCACCCTCAATATAAGCCATCAATTGAAACAGCTTTAAATAGCGAAACAAAAGCTTATATTCACCCGGAACATTACGATGAGCATTTAAACTAAGTTGACTTGCCCGATAAAACACACCCTGCACTTGAGATAAATTATATCGATGTAACAAATCTTCAGGAGTAGGTGCATCAAAAGCAATCAAAATCTTATTTTCATTTAAATCAGCATATAACCCATCATGAACTTGTTGCGGTAAAACTTCCCGCTCAAACTCGTGACTTAATTCATCAGCAATCTTGCTAAGTGTAGCCTGCGTTGATTGCGGACTTGAAACAGACTTTGCAGATAAAGCAAACACCCTTTCTCGTAACATTTGAGGTTCCAAAGGACTCACCACCTCAAACGTGCAAAAACTGCTTTTCAAAATATAAGCCAATCCCCGCTTCACCTTATAATCAGTAGTATCACCCTCCAACTCCAACAACTGACGTTCAAGAACACCTTGCGTCTTACCTACCGCTTCTCGAAAACAATCAATTAACTCAACAGCTAACTCCAAAGTCATCTTATCAAGCTTAAGTCTCTTCGGAATTATCTCCTCCCCATTTTGACGATGAATCAGTAAATCTGTTGGTAACATCTGAGTTTGTGTGTGGGTAATTGATAGTTGATAGTGGTTAGAAGTAGGGTGTGTTATGCCGTAGGCTAACGCACCTTGAGTTTTTGACGGTGCGTTACGCTTTCAGCTAACGCACCCTACATTTAAATTTCTTAACATAGCTTGAAATATTAGCGCCGACTTAGTTAACTTAAAAAATATTGTCTTCTAATGAATTTCTTGGATCTGTTGTATTTGAATCGTCAGTTTTATTTTTCTTATTCTCAACCGAATACTTAATTTCCATCTGTTCCGCAGCCTTATAATCACTTTGCTGACCACTTCCATAAATAACCTGCAACTTCCCTCTCTTTTCCCTCCTCTCTTCGTGTACTTCGCGACTTCGCGGTTCGTTACTCCTCTCCCCCCTCCTCCTTGCCGAAGTATTCTCCTCACTCGTATCCTCCGCCACCACCTCATATAAAATCGCCTGCTTATTTTCAATATTACCCTTCCTTAAAACCCTCCCTAAACGTTGAATATATTCCCTCGCCGAACCAGTACCCGATAAAATAATCGCAATACTTGCCGCCGGCACATCAACACCTTCATTCAACACATGAGAAGCAACCAAACTTTTATACTCCCCCTCGCGAAACTTCGTTAATATTTCATGGCGTTCTTTCACAGGAGTTTGATGAGTAATTGCCGGAATTAACAACTCTTGAGAAATCCTGTAAACAGTCGCATTATCAGCCGTAAAAATCAAAATTCTTTCCGGATAATGTTCCGCAAGTAAATTCGTGAGAATTCGCAACTTTCCATCTGTACCCAAAGCGATTTCTTTCGCTTGACGGTGTGCTAACATAGCTCTACGTCCAGCAGGCGATCGCGCACTCATTTGCACAAAATTTTGCCAACCCTTCAAACTCCCCAAAGAAATCTTTGATTGCTTCAAAAAATCATTGCGAGTTTGAATTAATTGATTGTATCTTTCTCGCTCAATTTGCGATAGCTTCACCTTAATTTGCACAACTTCATGTTCTGCTAACGCCTTACCTGCCAAATCTTCAGCGCGTTTGCGATATACTTCTTTACCAATAAGGATATTTAAATCAGCGTGTTTGCCATCAGTGCGTTCTGGTGTTGCAGAAAGTCCGAGTCGATAGGGTGCGATCGCATATTCGGCAATCACTCGATTAAAATCAGTTGGCAAATGATGACACTCATCAAAAATCACCAAAGCATACTTATTCCCCAAGCTTTCCGCGTGAATTGCCGCACTGTCGTAAGTCGCAACCAGTATCGGAGTTTTATCTCTCGATCCACCCCCCAACAACCCCACCTCAGCATCAGGAAACGCTGCCATCAAATGTGCATACCACTGATGCATCAAATCTAAAGTTGGCACCACAATTAAAGTTGTGCGCGGTGTTGCTTGCATCGCCATTTGCGCCAGATAAGTCTTTCCAGCCGCTGTGGGCAGCACCACTACCCCCTGTCTTCCTGCCAGTTTCCAAGCTGCTAACGCCTCACTTTGATGGGGATAGGGTTCCATTTCCATACTAGAAATTAACTCTACCGGATGAAATGCTTTCGCTTCATCGATAAAATTAGTTTCTTCTGCTTGTAGCGCTTCTACTAAAAGTCGATATTGAATCGCCGGAATGCGGAATTTTTCTATTCTATCATCCCACGTAGCGTAATCCATCCAACCTTTGCCCCGCGCTGGTGGATGTAAAATTAATGTGCCGCGATCGAAAGTTAATGTGGGGGTACGAGCCACTCAGAAGCCTTAATAAGTCATATTATGTCCGTTTAATTACTTATAATAAAACATCTTTGTACTAAGAACTTCAGTCTCGATCCGATAATACGAATTTTAAAGCGAGTATTCTACTCCCTTCCCGCTCAAAAAATACCTATTTAACGAACCGCAAAGACACGAAGTACACAAAGGAAGAAAAGAAAGAAGATAGGTAATCTTGTAGCGGAAAGGGAGTAATCCCCATCCCCTCCACCTCCCCATGACAATTTATTTCTTCATATTCCGTTTCATTTGTTCCAACTCATCTTGAGTTTCCCAGCGCAAAAACTTTTCTTCTAAGTCGTCAAACGTATTAGAATAACTACTGGCTTTATTTGACCAACCATTTGTTTCAAAGCGCTGCTGAGTTTGAGCTTTAGCACGCACTGTCTGTGCTTCAGCAGCTTTGGTTTGCACTTCTTGCCGGCGTGCTTGTATTTTTCGCAGTAATTCTTTAGATTGAGTAATGCGTTCTTTCAAGCCTTGCATTTGTCCCCAGCGCTGATTTCCTTCGCGCAACAAAGCTGCTTCTCGTTCTTGTGCTGCTGCGACCAAATCCTGTCTGTTAGCAGCTTGCGCTTTTTGAACGCGGATATGCCATCTTTGGATTTCTTGCGCGGTGGAGAGAATATCGTCTTGCGATCGCTTTTCCTGTACTTGTAAATCTGCAATCAACTTTAGCGTGTCTGCCTCTTGTTCGCGCAGTTGTTCTAACAACGCTTCTAACTCTAAATGCGGATTATTTCGCAGAAATTCTTCTAAACGGTTTTCGAGAAACCGACTCAAATCATCAAATAAGCCCACTGTCAGCACTCCAGAAGTCAGATGTGTGCTTTTATTGTAGTATTTGAAGCAATTATTTACGAGCCGCCCCTCGTAGTTGATATTTTAATTAAGTTAGGCGATCGCTCTTTGTATAATTGAACAAGATATCAAGTTACATTCATATGGTAATTGAGATATGCGTTATAAAGTCAAGTTAAAAAAAAGTGATGAAGGATATGCTATTTGGTGTCCTGCTTTACCTGGATGTTGGTCACAGGGAGAAACAGAAGAAGAAGCTTTAGAAAATATTAAAGACGCTATTCAAGTTTACCTTGATACTCTTGAGGAATTGACACTAGATGCAGAAGCTCGTTATGTAGAAGTGGGATAATTTATGCCTAGCTTACCAGGAGTGAACCATCAATTCATCAATAAAAAGCATTAAATAATTTGTTGCATACTAAGTATCTCTTAAAATCATCTTAAATGGTAAAAGCTTTTGATTAACAAGGTTTACAAGCATTTCTCTAACGTGGTTTCTTTTAGTTAAACGTAGGTTAAACCATCTTCCGAAGGATTAAAGATACGATAATCTACAACCCAAAACTTTCTTATTTTCGGATTAACATATATACAACTAAGAACTCCGAGACCTGTGTGCTAGTTGCGTAAGTCCTGTCATCAAAAATCTTTACTAGAGAACGATTTCCCTCTACATCGGTTTACCTTGTTTTTCCGTTCGCTCGCTACCAGACAACGTTTAAGATAAACTGGTATATTAACTTCCCTGCCTAGCCGCACGACGAGCCAAAGACATAATAGCCGGACGACCGACAGCCGTAAGCGTAAAGTCTAATCCCAAACGGAAGATTTCGGGCATATAATAATCATCTTTTTCCCGAATAATCACACCGTTTTCTTCCAATATCTTCATTTCTTCCACAGATAATCGTAGTTGCTCGCGGGCGAAAGGAATTTTTCGCTCTTCTTGAAGAATATCGCGTAATTTAGTAAACACATCTTTCAATGCATTATTTTCTAGCTCAATTTCCTTAATTTTCTCTGTACTGCATTCAGGTAAAGCACCTTTAATTCCTGCGGGAACAAGAATCCGATCTTGCCAACGTGTATCATTTACAGACGCTTTTGCAGATAAATTAAGAAGACGTACTAAATCCCGTGACTGAATTTGTCCCCTGAAGTCAGAAAGTGCTGCCAGCACAAATCTAGCTGAAGCAGCCTCTTTTGAAGTATCAGAACCCAGTTTTTTACCCCATAAAGGTACTAAAAGCTGTGTCAGTTCCTCCTCCCTCATATCCTGAAGTTTTTCAATATCAGTTTCAGGAATGATTTTGGACTGCATTGTTATCCAAGCTACCAATCTTAAAGCTTCTTCTCTATTCCACTTAAGAGCATAAGGCTCATAGCGTGCAATCATTTGGGCTGCATTTTGGCGTACAGCAGCCAGCACCATATCACGTCTCACAAAAATGAGAATACCCAGAGGACGACCAGGCAACAGTCCAAGCCATTCTGGAACTTCCTGAAGTAAAGCCCTCAGTGGTGTCTGTTGATTTTCTTCTTTAGCGAAGTCTTGGAAAAGGTCTTCCAAACCATCAATAACTACAAGCAATCGCTGTTGTGTGTGAAGCAAATGTTCAGCCAATGCTCGACCTGCTCCTTCTTCTTCAGGTTGAAATCCAACACTCCAAGCAATCACATCTAACCAACGTTCTCGCCACTGACCTTCGTGAAGATTCAGGTGATAACTATTTCTGATATAATCACGAATTTGATAAATTTCTAAGGGATTATTAAAACTCAAAGCTAGTGCGGTCTTTTGCAGAACTTCTGCTGCCAAAATCGAGATAGCTTTATCAGAGTTAATGGGTGCTAAAACAGGACAAATAAAAGCGTTGATCTGGACTTGAGTAGCGCAGGCGTCTTCAGCAAAAGTTTGCCAGTTCTCCCTACGAATTATTTGTAAGAAAGTGTAAGTTTTTCCTGAACCTTTGGCTCCAACCACAACTGTAATTGGGACTTGGTGTCTATTGTCTGAAGCTAAGTGGCGTAAAGGAATAGTAGATAAAAAATCTTTCGCTTCTGCTGTTTCTGCAAATATTCGTTTTTGAGTAAAGTCTCTGAGAGTTTCTCTTTGAGATTTTAAAGTTACAGGGCTGTCCTCAGTGATTAAAAGGCTTTCCTCAATATCTTGACTACTTTTTTTGGGTAATAAATCCAGTAATGGACGTACAGAATCTACAATTACTGAACGCTTCAGCTTAGTAATTACTTCTTCCCAAGTTGAAGGTAAGACCTGCAAACTATCAGCAAATCCTGTAATCACTCTTAAAAGTTGTAGGTCTTCTCCTATAAATGGTTTAGCCGATTCAAGAAGCTTTCTTTCTTGGTTCGAGAATAAGTCTGTATTTTGGACTTCATCAGGAACCTGACTAATAATTAGTGTTGGTAATGGATCTGTATCTCGTGCAGAAGGCGCTTTTTTTCCCAAAAGCTCTATAAGTCTAGCTGTACCTGAAATCGATTGCCCACTCAACGTTGTAACAAAAACACGGTAAATTCGTGGATCTAAAATCAGCCCTGTGGACAATTCAGAAAGTCCAGCGCGTAGGTCAACTAAAACAACATCTACACCTAAAGTCTTCCCCAAATCTGCCAGTATTTGCGTGAGGATAAACGGATTTTTAGCGCCTTGAATAAGGTGTTCAGGTCTGATTTCTAAGGAAGAAAATCTTTCATTTGAGCGGAATGAAGGCAATATATAAATATTATCAATTAAGGCACTCTGGAGTCGTTCGGCAACTAATTGAACTGAATCTATTGCTTCTGGAGATGGATCGCCATGAGCCAAAGCTAGTAAGTCAGCGAAAGATACAGGTGGAGAAGGTAATCTTTGTTCTAAAAGCCAGCTTATACCTGGCGCTTCCATATCTCCATCTACTAGTAGTACACTATAGCCACCTTCTGTTAAAGCCTGTGCAAAAGCAAGGGCATTAGTTGTTCGCCCGACACCTCCTTTGAAGGAATGAAAAGCTACTATTGATGGAAAATCTGCGGAAAAGCTTGGTGGAAGTTCACCATCTTGACGGTTGGGAACAATTACTCCTGGTCTTGCTAAACTAGGTATAAGTCTAGGAATCGGTGGATCTTCTGCTGTTTCTTCTAAAATTATAGGTAAAGTTTTTTCTACTCTTTGTAGACTTTCTAAGATAATGAAACCGTCTACATTATTTTCTGAATCAATTCGGAATCGGGGATCGTATACCTCACGCAGCCAATTTTTTGCTTCTGCTTGATTACCGGGAGAAATTCCAATTGTTAAACTATCCCAGTAGGCTCGCACCCAAATTAACCATTGAGGCCAATTACCTTGTTCCTGAATGCGAAGTAAAACTTCTTCAACGTCAACCCAAGTATAAAGACGGATATCTAAAGGAATCATCGGTTAATATTCTCCTGAATGCTACTACAGAGCTTATCTAACCACTCAACTAGGACTTTTTCATCTTCAGGTTTCATCCGAACACCATAGCGCCAAGCTTGGTGAGCTTTTCCTGCATCCCAACTGGAGCCACCCCTAGCAAGATGAAAACAAGGAATTGTTGCACTACCTAATGATTGAGCTGATATTCCCGCTTTTTTAATCCAGACAGCCAAGTTATGTCCATCTTTTGTGAGAAGGGATTGATCCTGAATTTTCGCAGTGCTGTTTAGCCGATTTTTTTGGAGCCAAATTTTCTTTAACCCACACTCCACAGCGTAAAAAAGAAGCAGGTAAGAACAAGCGTTTTTATTGGTTTGAGCCTGAACTAGCCCCCAGTGAGCATGAAAAGATTGTCTCAATTCGCTAATACCTACATGTATTATATTAGTGTCTGGTTTGCTTTTTTGAGTTTTCAGTTGTACAATCTCACTTTTGAGCTTGTACAAAAGTTTGATAGCATCTTGAGGTTTTTTATTAATTAGAAACTCGATATCATTGAGTAATTGCTCAATTGTCTTTAGTGTTGTTTGGTCTAGATTCAGCGCAGAAAGGTCTATATTTGCAGCGGAGTCAGGCATAATTCCGTCATCTGTCTAAGGTAATAAGTAGCGCACTGACTAAATTATACTAATATAAATGCGATCGCTTGAGAAATTTGGATAATTAATTTTTTGGTATTCTCTAAGCTCGACTTTATCCAAATCAAAGAAGGTAAGCTTTGTTGTTTGGCAAAAACTCCAGCTTTTAGGCAAGTCCTATTCATGTCAGCGGCGTCACCCAATAAGTAGTTCCCCTGACGATTTTGTTTTTAAACCCAAATCTAGGTAAATTTTCTTCAGTTAAACCGACATAAGTCCAATGTGGAACGTCATTTTCTACAGTTTGAAACCAACCATTTTTATTCAACGCTTGTCTTTGCGCTTGACTGGAAACACGTAAATCAATCGCTAATCCCCAGAGATGTTGTGATGCTCCTGGTGGTGCAACTACACCCAAAATTGCTGTTTCTTTACCTTGTCTAACTCGTTCCAAAGTATTGTTATTAGCGTATTTTCGCCAGAATCTTAAATTTGTCGCAAAAGTGCGAGTACAATCACTACCGCCGTAACCAGATTTGAGCGGAATTCTCACTGCTGATTTGGCTTTATTGAAAGCGGATGCTGCTGATTTTTGTAAATAACAGTCATTAGTATTATCTACTTTCCCCATTATTAAAGTAGTTTGAAAAGCTTTCGTTTCTTGCTCGTTAGCTAAGATAACTTTTGGCGGTAGTTTGATTTCTGGTTGTTGATTTACAAATGCCGCACCGTATGCTTTTAACAAAATATATTCATAAGTACCGGGTTGGGGAGTTGTTGGTAATTTGTCAGCGATCGCATTCAAAAAACGCTGTGGTTCCGGCAAATTTGTATCAGGTATTTGCGGCGTAATTGGAGTTGGTGAAATGACTGGTTGTGATGTATTTGGACAAACTTTATTTAAATCTCTATAACTACCTGAAGAACGAGCAGTTAAACAAGCTTGCAATTGTCGGATATCTGTACTTAATGTCCGATGAGTAATTCCATTACTAGCAACTAAAGCAAAAACTAGAAAAATAACAATAGTAATAAAAGAACTTTTTCGCCAAAATCGTTTCATTATCTTTTCACTATTATGTTAATACAAATGTTTTTATTATTTATTCATAATTATTACGATTCATTGTGAACTGCAACCTACGACCATTAAACCACTGAATCGGTTAATATTAAGAATAACTCTAAGCTTGCTGATACTTAAGTATGACCATGCACAATTCCATTGAATTCCAAGACGCTTTCGATGTCATTGTCGTCGGTGCAGGTCACTCTGGTTGCGAAGCAGCCCTCGCTAGCGCCCGCTTGGGTTGTCGTACCCTGCTGCTGACACTTAACTTGGATAAAATCGCTTGGCAACCCTGCAACCCAGCGGTGGGTGGTCCGGCAAAATCTCAGTTGACGCATGAGGTGGATGCATTAGGCGGGGAAATCGGTAAAATCGCAGATCGCACCTACCTCCAAAAGCGGATTCTCAATTCTTCACGCGGACCTGCGGTTTGGGCTTTACGCGCTCAAACTGACAAGCGGGAATACGCGGCGTTAATGAAAAATATTGTCGAAAATCAAGAAAACTTAACAATCCGCGAAGCAATGGCGACGGATTTAGTTTTAGGCGCAAACGATGAAGTTATCGGCGTTGAAACTTACTTTGGGGTCGGTTTGAAAAGCAAAGCGGTGATTTTGACTACAGGAACGTTTTTAGGCGGACGAATTTGGGTTGGTAACAAGTCGATGGCAGCGGGACGCGCTGGAGAATTTGCCGCTGAAGGATTGACACAAACTCTCAATCGCTTGGGATTTGAAACCGGACGATTAAAGACGGGAACGCCGGCACGAGTTGACAAGCGGTCTGTAGATTACAGTAAAATGTCAGCGCAACCGGGGGATGAAGAAGTCCGGTGGTTTAGCTTTGACCCGGATGTGTGGGTAGAAAGAGAACAAATGCCCTGCTATATTACCCGGACGACGGCGGAAACTCATCGCCTAATTCGGGAAAATTTGCATTTGTCGCCGGTTTATGGGGGTTGGGTGGAAGCCAAAGGACCGCGATACTGTCCGAGTATTGAAGATAAAATTGTCCGCTTTGCCGATAAAGAAAGCCACCAAATCTTTATTGAACCGGAAGGACGAGATATTCCGGAACTTTACATTCAAGGGTTTTCTACAGGTTTGCCCGAAAATTTGCAACTTTTGATGTTGCGGAGTCTTCCTGGTTTAGAAAACTGTACTATGCTCCGCCCAGCTTATGCGGTTGAGTACGATTACTTACCCGCGACTCAGTGTTATCCCACATTAATGACAAAAAAAGTTGCTGGGTTATTTTGTGCGGGACAAATTAATGGTACAACTGGCTATGAAGAAGCCGCAACCCAAGGAATTGTGGCGGGAATTAATGCAGCGCGGTTTGTGCGCGATCGCGAAATGATTGTTTTTTCTCGTGAGGAAAGTTACATCGGGACGCTGTTAGATGACCTGTGTACCAAGGATTTGCGTGAACCTTACCGTATGCTTACGAGTAGGTCTGAGTATCGATTGGTGCTGCGGTCAGATAATGCCGACCAACGTCTGACACCTTTGGGACGGGAAATCGGTTTGATTGACGATCGCCGCTGGGAATTATTTACCCGCAAGCAAGAGAATATTACTGCGGAAAAAGAACGGCTGTATGCAACGCGGGTGAAAGAAAACTCAGAAATCGGACAGGCAATCGCCTCCGGTACGCAACAAGCAATCAAAGGTTCGATCGCTCTGGCTGACTTGCTACGGCGTCCGGGATTCCATTACACTGACCTCGATAGATATCAACTCGGCAACCCCAACTTAAAAACTGCGGAAAAAGAAGGTGCGGAAATTGACATTAAGTACTCCGGGTATTTACAACGCCAACAAAATCAAATTGACCAAATAGCCCGCCAAGCACACCGTCAATTGCCAGCAAATCTAGACTACGCAACGATTGATACCCTATCTAAAGAAGCAAGGGAAAAGTTAAACTCCGTAAAACCACTGACAATCGGACAAGCAGCACGTATAGGGGGTGTTAATCCTGCTGATGTCAATGCCCTATTACTATATTTAGAATTACGTAGGAACAAGACACCGAAGGAGTTTTCTGCCTTAGCTTAAAATAAACTTCATAAAGGATGAGTATAGTAGTAGGGTGAAACCGGAAGTGACTGGTATGATAGATGACATTAGTTCAAAACTAGCATTATCAGCAGTTTCCGGTTTCAAGTTGACATTTCATACTACTTAGACAATCAACTTGTCTAGTTTGGACGCTCTTATTGGATAGAAATAGGCAAAATCCATACTTTCAGGCAGTATAGGCGAACTCTATCGTCCCAAAAGCCACAACTTAAAATCGCTATGTCACAACAAGCCAGCACCCATCTTATAATTCCGGAACCCTCAGAAGAACTGATCGGCAGCGAACCCTGGTCGATAGAGTCATATGCTGATGGCTTTATGGATGAACTGTTTGCCGATATTGACAATATTTTGCATAGTAATGGGATGCCTTCCCAAACAATACATTACAGCAGTCGCGCATCACGAAGTAGTATAGAGGACTTGCAAAGAGCGCTGTATCCAGAATTTGTCATCCCCACGCCGAGAACATCGCAAATCGTTTTACCCGAAACATCACCACCCATACAAACAGCTTCTCAAAATAGAAAGCAATTGAGTAAAGTTGTGGTTGGCGCACCGGGTGCAACTAAATCAGTCAGTAAAAAGCATCGCAAAGCGCGGATTGCTTGGGGCAAATTGCTGTCTTTTGGAGCTACCTTAGGCGTGGCGATCGCTGGTATTATCTTTTTGCTCAACTCTGGACTAATTTACCGGATAAATTCTAAATTGATCGAGCAATCGATTCAACAGCCAAAATTAAAGACTCAATTGCCTGCCAAAGTTGAAGTAGAGGCAGATTTAGTTCAATATATGTTGGGAGCGCTGGCAATCATTGACAGACAAGAAGCAAGAAGCTCTCAAAAATCTCCCAAAACTGCGATCGCTACTGCGGTAATTCCTACCCAAACAGCTTTTGCTTATGTTACCCCAACAGTAAAACTACCAGCCAGGGGTAATTTACCACCAGTTCTCGCCGCTAATAATACACCCCCCGCCGCACCCCGGACAACCATCGTCGAGCGGATCTACATTCCCGTATATCAAGCGCCGCAACCAATGCGCTATGCGCCACCGCCAATTGCTGGCGTTCGGAAAGTTTTACCGACGGCGGTTTCTCACGCAGCTAAATCGGCACCAGTGAAAAAGGCTTTAAAATCCGTCCCCAAACCAGCCAAACCCGTGCCTGCAAACATGGTGACGGCTGCGGTGCGAACAGAACTCAAGCCTGTGGCTGTGCGAACTGCACCGATTACTTTGCGACAACCGTCTAAACCTTTACCTGTGTTAAAAGTTACTGCTTTTCAAGCCGCGCCACCAAAATTACCCGCAGCCACAGCACCGTCAGCGCCAACGCCAAAAGAGCCAAAAATTGTAGAAAAACAGGCATATGTGGAAACTGTGGCGGCTACTACCAATACTCTGGAAGGATTGCTAGAGTTAGGTGACAAATCTGCGGCTTTGTTTAAAATCGATGGGGTGACACGTCGCATCGATGTGGGTGAAAGCATTGGTTCTAGCGGTTGGACTTTAGTGGAAGTGAGTAAGGGTGAAGCTGTTGTGCGTCGCAACGGCGAAGTGCGATCGATTTACACCGGTCAAAATTTGTAAAATTCACTTTCAGAGTAATCGCCCGAAGCGATCGCTTTCGATTTGCTTAAATTTTGAGATGGCTGCATAGAAGCGATCGCACTTCATCGAATTGAGGGGTAAAGCTAAATTTATTCTCTCAATAAATATTTTAGCATTACTTTGTTCAATTATTTTAATTGACTTATCCTACAGTATTTTGGGCTTTTGCGTATTCGGGGTTTGACCCCCAATGCCCGATGACGGTAGATGCTCCACGCAGGTGATCCCCCAACATTTGCAAGGAAAAGTACCGACAATTGAAGCGATCGCTCGTAATCGAGGTTAAATAATTGGTGTGTATAGCTTTGAGGCTTTTTTGACCACAAAAAATGTCTAAGTCCCGTTAGCTGCAAATTTGTTACATTTGCATATTACAAAACGAAGTGCGGAATCTGGGTTATTAAATACACGTAGAGAGGTTCCACCGATACGTCTTCGAGCGGGTTTTGGGTTTTACGGATGTACCTCATTTATCTGAAATCTGCTGTATTAGCTTTAAATATAGGTAGTGTAAACCAAAAAGTTGCCCCGGCATTGATTGCACTTTTAACGCCAATTTCGCCGCCATGTGCGGTGATGATTTGCTTGCACAGATATAAGCCTAATCCTAAACTGATAGAATTCCGGGCGCTGGTGCCTCGAAAGTAAAGGTCAAATAAGCGATCGCTTTGTTTTTGACTCATTCCCACGCCGTTATCAACGACGCTGCAACAAATCTTATCATCATCGACGTTGGCATTAATGGTAATTGTTAATCCTGGGGGATTATGTTTGACTGCATTAACAATCAAGTTAGAGAATACTCGCCATAATTGGGTAGGATCGGCATTTATTATCGGTAAATCTGCGCTGACATGATTTATCAGCAACGCCTGATTTTCTGTTAGCATCGGCTTTAAGTCTGCGATCGCTGCTTCTACGACTTTCAATAATTCTACTGGCTGAAGTTGTAAAGCTACGCCTTGAACTTCGCTCATATGAGCTTCCATTAGCGAATTAATTAAACTAAGTTGGCGATCGCTACTTTGTTCCATCCGCTCTAAAATAAAACGGGAAACAGCTATTTTGTCCTCTGAACGCGATAGCAAATTCCTCAACACCATTAAAGTACCCAGCACCGGGTTGCGTAAGTCGTGGGAAACTGCATGAAAAAATACTCTTAGCGCTTCTTCCGCTTGCTTGCGCTTGGTGATATCTTCAATCATTCCTTCGTAATAAAGCAGTTGTCCCCTAGAATTGCGAACTGCATAGGCATTTTCTGATATCCAAACAATGCTACCATCGCGACGATAAATTTGCGATTCAAACTCGGATACGCTACCATACTTTTCAATTAAGCGGACAAACTCAGCACGGCGATTCGGGTCAACATATAATTGATGTTCAATGTCAATTAATGTCGTCACTTCTTCTGGGGATGCGTAGCCATAAATACGTGCTAATGCGGGATTTGCGGTAATATAACGACCATCAGCAGTGCTTTGAAAAATTCCCTCAACCGCGTTTTCAAAGATATTTCGATATTTAGCTTCTGTAATGGTTAATTTCTCGTTAGCAATCTCAAGTTCTTTACGAGCGTAAAATTCAGAGCGTTGCAATTTTTCGTATAAGAATACTCCTAAATCGCAGATGAAACATACCCAAAATATCAACATAATCAGCGTTACACCGAATATCGGTTCTTGACTGAATGGTGGGGGTAGTTTCAGCCCTAAGGCGCTATTTACGACAAAATAATAAAGTACTACTCCCAACTGCGATCCCAGATGCAGATACCAGCGAATGGGAATCAGCATCGCTTGAGTCAAAAAGGCAATAATCCAAGCTAATTGATCGGGGAGAGCGAAACCTTTGAAGGTAGCGACAGATTGCTCAACTAAAGTAACAGAAAAGGATAAACATAAAAAAAGGCGCCCTGGATAACGACGCGCAATGTTAGTTTTATGTAAAAACAAACACACTAATAAACATAGAAATGTGCAGCTATTAATAGTTAAAGCGAGATTTTTAATCTCGTGCGGTATCTTTGGGATTTCTTGCAGGTGAAACACCTGTTGCAAAATGTCGCGTAAGATAAATGTAAATATACAGAGAATAGCGATCCAGATTCCTAAATGTAACCTTTGCCACAAAAAGCGATCGCGCCAAGCTCTATACTCGCCGAAAATTGCATCTGTTGTTGATATTTTTCCCCATATGGCTGTTTTCCAACACTTTTGCACTTTTTTGATGACGGTATTCATTTCTTCCTGTGACCAATTTCCATAACCTCGGTCAACCCCTTCTCATTGTGAGACGCTACGCAAACGGGGAATTAAAAATTCAAAAATAAAAAATAAAAATTAATTTTTTGAATTTTGCACTGTCAATTATTCCTATAGTGACATTATCAGCGGCTCGTTGTCGGCAAATTTGCCAAAGGTAAGGTAAACCAGAAAGTTAAACCGCGTTTGGGGTTACTTTTAACGCCAATTTCACCTTGATGTGCTTTAATTATTTGTCGAGAAATATATAATTTTAAGCCTGTGCAAGTTGAAGAACGAGCTTGAGGATCGCGGACAAACAAATCAAATAGCCTCGCACATTCTAACTTGTTCATCCCCACACCGTTATCTTGAATTTGAACGCGAATCATCCGATCCTCAACTGTCGCTTTCAAAGTTAAGTTTAATCCGGGTGGGTTGTGCAGCCAACTATAAGTCAACAAATTTTGCAAAACTCGTTGCAACTTAGTCGAATCTGCCATAATTAACGGTAAATCCTTGGGAACCAAGTTCTTCAAGGTAACATTGTTTTCTGACAGCATTGGCTGCAAATCTCTAATCACAGTCGGCAACAGTGTACCAAATTGTACAATTTCGCGGTGCAGCACAATTCCTTGCTCTTCGCTGCAATGAAGTTCTAGTAAGGAGTTAATCATTGCTAACAGGCGCTGATTACCTTGTATCATTCGTTCGATAATTGAGCGAGATACGGGGATTTGGGAATTGGAAATTGGGAATTGTCCCCCTTGTCCCCTTGTCCCCTTGTCCCCTTGTCCCCCTTGTCCCCACTCCCCACTCCCCACTCCCCCACTTTTAAGTAAATTCTCTAGCACCATCAAATTACCCATGACTGAAGTTCGCATATCGTGAGAAACTGTGTGTAACAGAACATCTTTAACTCGATTGATTTCTTGCAGTTCCTGCATTTTCTGCTGTAACTGGGCAGTACGTTCTTCTACTTGTTGTTCTAAATTGGTGTTGAGTGCTGCCAATTCTTGGTATAGTTGAGCTTGTTGAATTGCGATCGCTAATTGTTCTGACATTTGTTTTAGTAAATCAATTTCCATTTGATGCCAATGGCGAGGATGAGAGCATTGGTTAGCAATCAACGCTCCAAAGAATTCACCATTTAACATAATTGGGACTGCTAAGGTTGCCCGCGTTTGAAATTGTTGATAATGCGCTTTTAATTTGGGAGATACATCGATTTGCTCGATATCCTCCACCACACGCACTTTATTAGTTGTCAGTAGCCTTTTCATTTCTTGCATGACAACTGGATCTTTAATCTTGCAGTCTATAACTGATGAATACTTTGGATCTACTGATTCTGCGAGAATTCTGCCTTCTTTATTACCATCATTTAAACCAATAAAAACTCGCTCTGCTTGCAAAAATTGCCGAACTTCGTTTACAGTGGTTTGGAGAATTTGGTCTAAATTTAGAGAAGTGCGGATTCGCGCTAAAGTTTCCGTTAACAAGCGATCGCGTTGTGATGTCAATTGTAATTGCGCTTCTGTTCGCTTGCGTTGTGTGATATCATGAGCGACAGACAGAATGCAGCGCATCCCATTCAAATCGATTATTTCGGCGCAAACCATTGCAAAACCAAGTTCGCCGGACTTTTTTCTAAATTGAAATTCCAGATTGCGAACTGCTCCTTGGGAATGCAACTCCTGCAATAATTTTTGGCGATCGCTTTGGTTGACCCAAATATTCAACTCAAAAGCAGTACGTCCAATCGCTTCTTCTTTTTGATAACCTGAGAGTTTCACAAAACTGTCGTTAACTTCTATGAAGCGTCCATCTTCCACTGTGCTGATGGTAATTGGATTTGGACTGCAACGAAAAGCTTTGGAAAACTTTTCTGCCAGATTTTGCAAGTCAATTTCTGCTTGTTTGCGCTCCGTAATATCACGGACAAGAGCTAAGACTTCATCTTGTCCGCTGACTACCAACCGCGCTTCATAATTTCGCAAACCTTCATGCGTTGATAGTTGATATTCTAGAGATTGCAAAGTATGAGATTTTAAAGTTTTGGCGATCGCATCAAGACTTTTTAAAGCAACATCATCAGGCAATAAATCCCGCAAATTGTTACCGATGATGTTTTCTGGGGGAATAGCCAGATTTGCTCCTTCACCTTTAAAATCGAGATACTCGCCATCTTGACTGATGCGAAACATTAAATCGGGAATAACATCTAAAATTGCTTTATAACGCGCTTCACTCTCGCGCAATTTTGATTCCGCTTGCTTTTTGTCTGTGATATCCATCATCAAGCCATCCCAAAGGATATCACCTTTTGCTAGTCTTTCCGGACGAGAAGCACCTTGAATCCACTTAATACCACTAGGTGTGATAATGCGTCCTTCCCATTGCCAAGGTGTCAGAGTAGAAGCAGAATATCTCACAGATTCTTCAAAAGCGATCACATCTTGGGGATGAATCAGTTTGCGTAGTATTTGAAAGTCTGTTTGCACAGCTTCTGGTTCTAATTCAAACATTTCTCGACAGCCAGAACTCGCATAAACAACAAATTGCGAACCATCTTGCTGTTGAAGGAATTGAAAAATCATCCCCGGTAAATTTGCCGCAATTCTTTCTAACAGCGGCAAAGCTTTTGGTTGAAAATCTGATGTATATGGCAATTTCACAGTTTGATTCACTTTATAACCTTTTTATACACAAGCAACTGACGGATTACAGCATCAGCTTCAGCAATGATGGCACATTAGCCTCTTCTCTCAGGGTAATTCTAATAGATGCGATCGCATTCACCCGATTGGATGAATCACTTACATTACGATGATTTTACGGAAATTTCTCGTTTGCTGCACAGGCGATCGGTACGGACGACATCTAAAAAATTTCTCTAGAATCACCTTTATCGGCGTTTTATCTACAAAAATTCTGTCAGATTACATGTTTATATTTTACTCTTACCCGAAAGCATAGTTAAGGGCGCAGTTTTCAGAAAATACTTTTGGGTAATTAGGGTTAATAGCTCTATTACGTTAAATGAAAATAAATTATTATGATAAATACAAGTTTTTTAGTTTTTAAAGAAACGACTAAAGTCGTTACTACGATAATTAATCTGAAAGTTAGTTCATACTGAACGTTGACGCCCTGTTTGAATGCGATTTATGAGATAGTCTATAAACACAATGATGGCATAAGCTGTAGTTTCATCATCCAAACATTCAGCGTGAATTTTTAAATGGAACCTTCTTCGCGCAGCGTAGGCGTGACAAAACAAGACACCAAAGACCGGAAAGAAATTATTTCCGCTTGTTGAATATTTTCTTTTTGTCTTAGTGTCTTGATGGTTGATTAAATTTATTAAATTATAATTTGCCTGCGAAAACTTTTTCAGCTGGTCCTGTCATATAAAGTCGTTGGTCGTCTGCCCATTTAATTAGCAAAGGTCCACCGGGAAGTTCAACAGTAGCAGTGCGATCGCATTTTCCGGTCAACACTCCAGCCACCAACGTTGCACAAGCACCCGTTCCGCAAGCTAAAGTTATACCCGCACCTCTTTCCCATACTCGCATTTTTACGTAGTCGCGACGCACCACTTCCACAAATTCGGTATTTATTCGTTGGGGAAAAACTGGGTGATGCTCAAACAAAGGACCAATTGTTTCTAGGGGAATTGCGGCTACATCTTCTACAAAGGTGATGCAGTGCGGATTTCCCGTACTTACACAAGTGACATCCCAAGATTTACCCGCCACCTCTAAGGTATGATTAATTACCTTTTCGTCGGCGTTAGCTAAGGTTGTCGGAATTTCTCCAGCGAGTAACCTGGGAAGACCCATATCCACCTTAACTTGTCCATCGGGCATCAGTTGAGGTGTCATTACGCCAGCAAGGGTATGAATTTGGTATTTATCTTTATTTCTAGATTCACCCTCTAAATCAGCCACAAAGCCCGCAAAACACCGAATCCCGTTACCGCACATTTCTGGTTCCGAACCATCGGAGTTGAAAATCCGCATCGTATAATCAGTGTTATTTTCTCCGGGCAAGGCAAAAATCACACCATCAGCACCGATACCAAAGTGGCGATCGCACAACTTGATTGCTTCTTCTGGAGTAATGACTGGCACTGAAGACGAGCGATTGTCAATCAAAATAAAATCATTGCCCAAACCGTGATACTTAGTAAATTCGATTGCCATTTCTCCAAGGATGAATTATTAATGATTAGGAATTGTTAGTTGCTGGTTGTTAGTTGTTGGGCATTGGGCAATGGGCATTGGGCATTGGGGAGTGGGCATTGGGCATTGGGCCCTATCGCAATGGGCTTTTCCCCTTTCCCCTTTCCCCTTTCCCCTTTCCCCTTTCCCCTCTTCAAATCCCCATGCCCCATGCCCGCTTGCCCCATGCCCCATGCCCCATGCCCCACTATCTACTATCTACTATCATTACGAAAAATGATTACTGACTTTGACACTTCATTACCCAGTATTAAACAAGTTCAAAACCTGATTAAACAAACGACACCAGTAGAATTTAAGCTGCTGACTGGTGATGTGCTGACGGGAAGAGTTTTATGGCAAGATGCACACTGTATCTGTATTGCCGATGAAAACAGTCAGCAGACAACAGTTTGGAAACAAGCGATCGCCTATATTAAGCCTAAGAGTTAGTATAGGAATCATATTTGATTTCTGAAAAAGACCACGAGAGGTATATCTGTCTAACAACTTCTGGAGAAATATCAATGACCATTTCAATGTATCAAGCTTCAGTACCAGTGTGTATTCGCTCACTGAATAACCTTGTAGGTATCCTTGAAAAAGGTGCTACATATGCAGAAACCAAAAAGATAGATTCTTCTGTGTTGGTCAATAGTCGTCTATTCCCAGATATGTTTCCATTGTCAAGACAAGTACAAATTGCCTCTGACATAGCAAAGATAGGTGCCGCACAATTAGCAGGCACAGAAGCACCCAAGTTTGAGGACAATGAAACTACATTGCCCGAACTTATTGACCGCGTTCAGAAAAGTATCTCTTATTTAGACACATTTAAACCCGAACAAATTGATGGTTCGGAAGATAAATCAATTACCCTTACAATGGGTGAAAACAGCCTATCTTTTCAAGGAATGCCATTTCTCCTATATTTTGTTTTGCCAAACCTTTATTTCCATGTCACAACAACCTATGACATTCTCAGACACTGCGGTGTAGAACTTGGCAAAAGAGATTTTTTAGGTAAGCGTTAACGCTCCGGAATATAAAAGGCGATCGCACTACCCGGACGTTTCGGGTGCTAGCGAGGCGATCGCTTTTTGATGTAATATCAAGTAGTCTTCCGTAGGGTGCGTTAACGTATAACGCACCCTACATCTTGCGCTTATTGTGTGTATTTGTGCTATTCTCGCCAATTATCCATCGGTAAAAACTCTTTGAGTGCTTCGGCTTCACCGGCTTTGACAATTGGGATAGACAGCGTTACTGGTTTTCCTGGTGCCAGCAAGTGTTGTAGTTGATTTAAATTCGCTAAACTACCGCACAAAAGCACTTGGTCGTGAGTTCGCAAGTCCATGTTTCCATCAGGAAAGCGGATAAATTTGCCATCTCGCCGCATCGCTTGCACTTGTACGCCGTATTCGCGGCGAATATCCAGATTAACCAAAGTTTTACCGAGAAATGGAGAATCGGCGTTGAGACTTATCCACTGACAAGCGCTATTTTCTCCGGGAACAGTAGCTTTACCTTTGGCGAATTCATCTAAAGCTGCGAATTCTTCATCTGCACCAACTATTAAAAGGCGATCGCCTTCTGCCAATATTGTATTAGTTGGCGGATAATCTATTTCTTCACCGTTGGCGCGGCGAATTGCCATCAAACTCACTCCGGTTAAATAGCGCATATCCGCTTCTTCTAAAGTCATACCGACCAAGGGCGAAGCTGATGGTAAACTATACCACCGGCGATTTAAATCTTGAGTTGCTTGCTGTAAATCGCGCTGTACTTCAGATGCTGACTGTTCGGGTCG
Organism: Tolypothrix sp. VBCCA 56010; assembly: GCF_050875635.1. Classification (NCBI taxonomy): domain Bacteria; kingdom Bacillati; phylum Cyanobacteriota; class Cyanophyceae; order Nostocales; family Tolypothrichaceae; genus Tolypothrix; species Tolypothrix sp. VBCCA 56010. Next base: position 30,969 of record NZ_JBPAOH010000040.1, on the reverse strand, counting down.
CAAATCTAAATAATGACGTTCGCGAATTTCCTGCATTTCTCGCTGTACGACAGTTGGTGACATTAAGCCTGTTAATAAATAAGTTGCCATTTCCAAACTTGCTTCAAACTCTGGTTGGACAACTTCTCTGGCACCGAGTTGGTAAAGCACCTCAATATCTTTATCTTTGGTAGCGCGAACAACCAAATTTAATTCTGGGGATAATTCCAAAGCGCGTTTTAAACAAAGACGAGTACTCATTGGGTCAGGAAGTGCGATCGCCATTCCCTTAGCACTATTTACTCCCGCCGTTTCTAAAACGTGAAAACTCACGCAATTACCATACACATAAGGCACACCCGCTTCCCGCAACTGCTGAATTCTACTTTCTGATTGGTCTATTACCACCACAGGCAAATCGTGTTGCTGCAACAACTTCACCAAATTTCTGCCCACTCGCCCATAACCGCAGACTACCACATGGTCTTTTATCGGTAGCTCATCTGACACATCCAGCGGTTGACCTTCTCCGTCTAAATACGGTTTCAGCCAAGGCATTGATTCGGCAAAGTTGAATAAAAACGGCACTAATCGCAGCACAAAAGGCGTAAGTACTAATGTTACCGCTGTCGTTCCCAAAATCAGTAAATATATCTGCCGTGATACCAACCCCAGCGCTTGCCCTTCACTAGCAAGCACAAAGGAAAATTCCCCAATTTGCGCCAGTCCCAAGCCAACGATTAACGCCGTTTTTAACGGATAGCGAAACAGCATCACCAAAGGCGTAATAATCAAAAATTTACCGACAAATACCAGCGCTACCAATCCCAAAATCAATTCTAGATTGTTCCATAAAAACACCGGGTCGATTAACATCCCAATTGAAGCAAAGAACAAACTAGCAAAGATATCCCGTAGCGGTTCTACATAAGTTAAAGTTTGATCGGCGTATTCCACCTCAGAAATCATCAAGCCGGCGACAAACGCCCCCATCTCAATCGAAAGCCCCATATGTTCTGTCAGCAGGGCGATACCCAAACACAGTGCCACCACTCCTAATAAAAATAGCTCTCGGCTTTCGGTACGGGCAAGCAGTCGCAACAAAGGCGGTATCAACCAAATCCCCGCCGCGATCGCAGCACCAGCAAATAAGCTAATCCGCGCTAACGCTGTTAATACTGCTATACCAATAAATTCTGGTGGTTGATCGAGGGCTGGTAAAACTGCTATCATTAGTCCCAGCGCCAAGTCTTGGACTACCAAAATACCCAGCATCACTTGTCCGTGGGGCGTTTCCGTTTCGTTGCGTTCCATCAAGCACTTGAGGACAACTGCGGTAGAAGACAAAGAAAGAATTGCTCCCAAAAACACGCCTTTAGCAGGTAAGACTCCCCAAGCACCTGTGACGCCACATACTAAAACCGTGACGATAATTGTCAGAGTAATTTGCGCGGTGCCTCCTCCAAGAGCGATCGCCCGAACTTTTTTCAGTTCCGCTAAAGAAAACTCTACCCCCAAAGCAAATAACAAAAAGGCAACACCGAACTGTGCCAGAGTTTCTACTTGAATAACTTCTTTTATCAGTCCCAGTCCGGTTGGTCCGACGACCATCCCGCCGATGAGATACCCTAATAACACCGGTTGTCCCAACAGCGCTGCCAACAATCCCCCACAAGCCGCAACGCCGAAAACTGACACTAAGTCAACTATTAATCTAAAATCTTCTTGCACTTTTAAAAAGAACTATTAAGACCTATTAATTCAGCATACAAAGTTTTACATATCTAAAGCCAGGTCAAGACTGAAGGGATTACAAAATTTGAGGAAAGGGGTGAATATTGATTAATCCAAAATCCACGCATTGTATGACAACTAACCTTATCTCTCGTTTCCACGCTCTGCGTGGGAATGCTTAAGGGAGGCTCTGCCTCTTGACGGGAGGCAGAGCCTCTTAAAATGCATTACAAGTCAGAGCCTTGTAACGAGAAAACTACTTATCGACCGATGTTGAAGACATTGTTTACATCAGCTTGAATTAATTAAGCGATCGCTTTCCTCTCTTCACATTATCTGGTAAACTAATGTGACAAGAAAAAACAATAAAGGCTTAAAAATTAGACAGCAACGCCATTTTCTTACCGCTAGCTGTATGCAGAGAACTCCCTACTCCCTACTCCCCACTTTCTATTTTCCCGCATAAACTGCGATCGCGTGCGGTACTTTACGCTCCCTCGTAATCAAAGAATTTCCCTTTACAATCAAAAATGTGCTTCCACCACCGTCAAGCATCGCTGTTGCACTTGCACCAAACCCCCTGAGAACATCGGATGCATCAATTTGACGCGCATAACTACTCGAATAAAAAATTACATCTTTTGTACCATTGCCGTCCAGATCGCGCACCCCAACAAACGTTCTTGGTAAATAACTGAAAGCAGACTTATCTGCTACTGCATCAAGTCCACCTACAACCTCTGGCATTGAATCGAAAGTCTCTTTTGCGTAACTTTGAATATTAGCAATTCCTTGGTCGGGGTTGAAAGAAAACGTGCGAATCTGTCCGGGATATTCTTTAGCGATCGCATAACCATAGCTAATCGTCCTACCACCAAGCTTCAAACCGAAGGCAATACCCGTTGGATCGTCATTCGTCGAAAAAAAGGAAGCATTAACAACAACCATTACCTTTCGCCTTGAAGTATTTTGTGTTACAGCATCTTGCCAAAATTCCCTTGCTAATTTTTTCTTAACAGTACCGTTAGGAGTACCCTCAGTACCGATTAAATTGCGTATAGTCCCCTTTTTTAAGTTGACAACGGTAACATAATCTGTATTTCCCTTTGCGTCATCTTTTTTGTAAACTTGCACACCAGTTTCCGAAAGCATCAGCTTGAAACCGTAGTCAATTGGTAAAGCCTGCACAGTGGAAAGTTGCAGTGTGATTGAAATCGCAGTAATTACCAAGCTTAAAGATAGCCATTTTCTAGTTTGAAGTAGAAAATTCATACACATAAAAAGTTTATTAATTTTTTTCGGACAACTTATGCAAAAATATCTGCTTGAGTTGGAAACACTACAGATAATAGGCTAGTCTGTTGTTCAACAGAAAGCTTAAGATTTTTTGTGTAATATGACTATCGCCGATCGCCCCAGTAATTCTCAAAATAACTTGCTCTGTTTTTCTCTCAAAAGCTTAAAAGCCTATCGCCGTGCAGCAGGTTTATTAATGGGGATGTTTGCTGCTTTCCCCGTGGTGGCATTACCTGTAAATGCCCTGCAAGTAAAAGTTACACCGAGTCAACCCGATTTAGGGGATACTTTATCAGTAATAATTAATTTAGATAATCCGGCTAATGGTAGTAATCCCACGGTAACGAGTGGAGAAAAAACTTACCCAGCATTTGAAATTGCTCCCAATCAATATCGGGCTTTTGTGCCGACAACACCATTAGAAAGCGCGGGAAATAGAACACTTAGGGTTTCCGGGGATGGAAGCGTGCAAAACTTATCTGTGCCGGTGGGCGATCGCAAATTTCCCGTACAACGAATTAATCTACCACCTGGAAAAGCCGGAATCGATGCCACAGAATACGAACTCAAGCGAGTAGCGGCTTTTAAAGCATTAATGACACCAGAAAAATATTGGAATGGTGCTTTTATCAAACCAAACGCCGGAAGAATTTCTACAATTTATGGTGTACGTCGCTACTATAATGGTAAATTTGCAAAAGACTATTACCATCGTGGCGTTGACTACGCTGGTGCAGCCGGTTCGCCCGTCGTTGCCCCAGCCGCTGGACGAGTCGCTTTAGTTGGTAGAGTATCCCAAGGTTTCCGGATTCACGGTAACGTAGTGGGGATTGACCACGGTCAAGGAGTGACCAGCATTTTTATGCACCTGAGTCGAATCAATGTTAAAGAAGGCGATATGGTGCAACCTGGTCAAGTCATTGGCGCAGTCGGATCAACAGGCGCTGCCACAGGTCCACATTTACACTGGGGATTATATGTCAACGGGCAATCTGTTGACCCAACACCCTGGCGAACTCCTGGAGTTCAATAGCCCAAACGCGATCGTCATCGTCCGTTTTACCGCTTTTTGGCGGTAGGACGCACCCAACTGGCGATCGCGCATGTCTTTACTTAATATATTTATGTAATTTGTTTGCATTTTGCCAACAATTAGGCAAAATAAAATTGATTGATTTGCTACCGTTCCTACCTTGCTTGGTGGCGTAAAAAAAATGAGCCTTATGAGTACTATCGAAAAAATTGTGGAACAGTCTCTCCAGGATGGTTATCTCACACCAGCAATGGAAGCAGAAGTCGGGCGAATCTGTGATAACGCCAGCGAACTTTCAATTGAAGAGTACATGGCATTAGATAAGCTAATGGGAGCGCTATTGACTGGTGAGGTAGAGGCGGTACCTCGCAAAGAATTCATTAATGTTATGGAAGAATTGGTACTGACCGAGGCGATCGCCAGAATAGCAGAAATTGAAGCTACTAGCGAAAGTTCTCTTGATGTCGGAGATATTGCCGCTTATGCCCTCAACCGTCTTCCTCCCCTGTATGCAACCACAGAAGAAGGTGCTAGCTATCAGCGCATACGCGCTCACGCAGAACTTCAGCAATTAATCGCCCAGCAAATAAATGAGGCGATTTCCCGTTATTTGGATCGACCGAATTTCTTCCCAGAACGGCAAGCCATAAACAAAAATACTGGTAATGACATTCTTCAACAAGTCAGTACTTTACTTCAGGCATGTGCGCCTAACTTTGAACAAAAATAATAGTCAATAATCCAAAGTCAACAGTCCATTAGCTCTTGACTCTTGATTCTTGACTCTTGACTCCTAACTCCGCACCGACCGTACAGACGTTCCACACCGAACGTCTCTACCGCGCCTTCGCGCCTTTATTCGCGTACTATCACAGTTGTCCCCAAACCCACCTGCTTGTATAGCATTCGCACATCAGGATTACGCATTCTTAAGCAGCCGTGAGATATAGCAGTTCCTATCACCTCAACATCTGGTGTGCCGTGAAAACCAATTTGATTGCGTCCATCTGACCAAAAACCAATCCATCTATCTCCCAAAGGGCTATCAGTACCTGCCGCAAACACTTTGCCTGTAATCGGGTGACGCCACGCCGGATAGTATTGCATGTGCATCACTTGGAAAGAACCTGTGGGTGTTTCCCAACCCTTTTTACCAACAGCAATTGGGTAGCTGGCTATCACTTCATCTTGAGCATAAACATAAGTGCGGCGATCGCTTAAATCTACCACTACTTGCGATTTGCCAGCCACGCTATTAACTGATTTTGGTTGAGCGATTTGCGCTAAAAAAAACTTTGGCTTTTTTGCTTGGTCTACCACCAACCAATTATTTTTTGCTAACTGTGCTTCCCTAGTTACATTTTTTTCCACTTTTCCCGACTTAGCAGCAGGCATTGAAGACAACGCAGACGCACTCACTGCTCCTGAAGCCATTGTCGCATCTCGCCGCAACCTAGTAGAGGCTGACTCCTCAAATTGCCGTTTTCCTGCAATCATGTGCCAATGCACAGCCAGAGATAAAATTGCTGTGCCAAAACAGAGCAACATGACTATACGAGCTACAGATTCATTTCTTCCCATCGTCATCGCGTTTATTGTTTCTGTACGAACAGTTATGAAAAATTCACAAATAATTATCCGTTTCCTTATGAATATCCCAACACCAGTGGGCAAACTAAGTCTATGCGAGTTATTCCAGCAGAAAAACTTTGGTGAAAAACCTCGTTTTCAGGAACTCTGGAACTATAGCAATCAATCATTAATGGTGTGGGTGAGAGAAAAATCATGTTTGAAAAATTATTGCTAGCGGTCACAATTACATTTTCCCTTAATTTCTTTTTACAAGTTCGCGTACCCGATCAAAGTAATGCTGATACTAGTTATCACGTACATACACAAACTCCACTAACGATTTTGGCAATGAAGCTGAAAAAATAACAGTCATGGTAGCTACAGCAGTTGAAAATGGCAAGATAAAGAAACAATAAGCACACAAAAAAGATAAAATAGGAGAGAATAGAAAATGCCTTCTTGTCTTTTGGACACTTTGCGACAAGGGCGGAAAATAAGCGAAGTTCTCATACCTGAAGACAATCCGCCCTCTTTTTCTTGAAACTTTTCTACTAAATTGTCAACCGTAGATGGTCAGTTTGTAATATTGCACATTGCTAAGTAACATTGCTGTGCAACTCGCCACTGAAAGGTAACAGATAAAAAAGCGGCTATCCCAGCGAGAACAACAATAATTATCATTTGATTTTGTCATCAATATAGCCATGCTTTCTAGATAGCCAAAAAACATATCTAAATATTTTTTTGCTATCTAGAAAAAGATAAGATATTAAGAATTTAAATTACCGAAAACCTTTGCCATATAAGAGATTATCCAATTTATAACTAATTTTTTAATGGAAATAACTTCCTTAATTATCTTACAGTTAGTTGTTTCCAAGTAATTATCCACCAAATAAGTCCCAGAGTGTATACAACCAAATAAATATTCAGCAGCATTTTTGATTAAAAGTGACAAAAAATGGCTTCGATTAGCATTGCGTGTTCATAATAGTTTACTATTGTTCCAGTCATAAATCCGTCACTCACCAAAGGAACTTCTTACTGATTAGCAGGTCTAATAGATAGGAATGTTCTAAAGTCAGTGCGTTCTATGAGTCAATCGATTCCTGTATCCTGGTCAACGGTTGATGTGAGGCTTCCAGAAACCTCAGTGCAAGTTGACAAGCTCTCTAATCACGATTTAATTTTGCGCTGTCAAACTGGACTGCGCCCAGATCGTGTTGCGTTTGCGGAACTTATGCGCCGCTTTCAGACTCAAGTTGATCGGGTTTTATATCACCTCGCTCCTGATTGGGCTGACAGAGCTGATTTGGCTCAGGAAGTTTGGATTCGAGTATATCGGAATGTTAACCGATTGCAAGAGCCAGCTAAATTCCGGGGCTGGTTGAGCCGTATTGCCACGAACTTGTTTTACGATGAGTTACGCAAACGCAAGCGGGTTGTTAGTCCGTTGTCGCTTGATGCTCCCCGTGCGGTAGAGGATGGCGAGATGGATTGGGAAATAGCTGGAGATACCCCAGGACCTGAAGAAGAGCTAACAACGAGAGAATTTTACGAGCAACTGCGCTCCGCGATCGCCGATTTACCTGAAGTATTCCGTACTACAATTGTTCTGAGAGAAATCGAAGGAATGGCATACGAAGAAATTGCCGAAATCACTGGTGTTTCTTTGGGAACCGTTAAATCGAGAATAGCTAGAGCTAGATCCAGATTGCAAACTCAATTGCAGAATTATTTAGACTCGTAACTAACACTATCTATCCAGCCTCTGCTACAATGGCAGAATTTAAGGGTTGATTTCCATAAAATTTAAGATAATTGTAGAGTGCTTCTGCCGCCAGGAGAAAAATTGATTAATTTCTCATTCCTGTCCGCTCGTTTAACCCGTGTTGGAATTGGTAATAATGTTAAGATGACTACTGATTCTCAGTTTTCCGATCGCTTTGATTTGCAAGCTAATAAAGATTTGCAAATACAGGGAGTTAAACAAACCAATGAATCTACGGGTGCTATGGATATGGTGAAGCGCGATCGCTTCGAGTTATTAAGTGCTTACCTCGATGGTGAGGTGACAGCTGCCGAACGCAAGCAAGTTGAACAATGGTTGGCAAACGATGCCTCAGTACAAGTATTGTATGCCCGACTGTTAAAGCTACGGCAAGGCGTGCGGAATCTTCCCGTACCACAGCCACTACAGCCAATAGAAGAAACTGTCCAGCAAGTAATGGCTTCTTTACGTCGGCGTTCCCGGCTAGCCTGGGTATGTGGAGGTACTGCCGTCGCCGCTTGCGTCATTAGTGCGGTTTCTGGCTGGCTAGGTGGAGATTCCAGTATAACTCAAATGGCTCTAAAACCTTCAATCGAACCGACACAACAGACGCCTTCGCCTGTTGCCGCTTCGCCACTGATGGTTGCTATTAATACTCCTGTCTTCCCCATTCCCAAAACAGCAGAATCCTCTCCGAAAAATTCAGTCGATCGGGTTGCACCTCAACCAGAAAAGACTGAACAGGAACTAAATTAATTCTGGAGTTAACTGTTAACTCCGCTCTTTATAATGCCAACTGTTAAGCCGCAGCCACTCCACCAGCCATCGTGCTGTAGTCGGCTGCCTTTTAGTTGACAAATTTGCTGCGGTGTCATTAAATAGACCCAGGCAATAGCAAGCGATCGCCCTTCTAGATCGTATATTTCAACTTCTTGTCGATTATAAAGGTTTTCAGTTCTTTGTCTGGAGGGCTGGTAATCTTCTAGGATATCTAGGTTATTTAAAACCTTTGCATCAACAAATGTCAGTAAATATCCGTAGACGAGATTATCTCCTAGCGTCATAGCAGGGTAGCCCATCGGTAAAGCAAACAATTGACCAAAAGTGTAAGCCTTCTTTGCATCTACCACTTGAAGCGCACAGTATCTTTGATAATTTGCTTCACCTGGTTTAAGCGTGCCGTAAACAAAGACTTTTAGCATCAAAAATCCTCAATACTAATATTCTGCTCTTTTATTGTATTGAGTAAGTCATGAGTTATTGGATGCATATGATTGTATATCTTCCAATGCCAATTGCTCGAATTTTTTCTGTTTATCTTTTGGCAAAGAACAAGAGTAGTTTTTGATTAATAATTCTTTGCCTTTAGCAGCATTTATGTAAAACGAAAACATTTTTAAATCTTCGGATGGGCTAAAAGCCTTCTCTATAATTATCTGAAAATTATAATTTATTCCATAAATTGTATAATTCATTTTATATTGCTTAGATACTCTCTTTCAAACTCTTCGTAAGCAATTCTTAAAACTTTTTCTCTATCCTCTACATCTTCAAATTGCTCTGCTAATTTTAAAATTTCATTTTTATTAATTGATTGGACTTTCATATTAATTAAATAATTTTTAATTTCTTTAGAAATATCATCAATTATCAAAATTACGTTTCCATCACTCAATCTTTCTTTCTTAAAATTCATCTTTAATTCTTCATAAATGTTATCACCAGTATCATAACTGTATACCTTAAGTTTTTTTATTTGGTAAACAACGCCAAAATTTGTAGAAATATCTATCCCTCCATCGTTTGCATTTATTGCGAGTATCGCGGTAAATTTTACAAGCAAACTTTTCTAGATGAACTTTGATTATGGCGAAACTAAATATTTAAAAATTTGTGGGATTTATTTCGATTTGAACTTTAATTAAGTTAAGAAAATCAATTTGATTTACAGCTAACTCATGTCTGTACTCATAGTTTAGCAGTTGAGGAATCAAACCTAATTTATCGGTAATATACTGATTGATTCTTTCGGGAATCCAAGAGATAAGTATCTCAGCATTTGTGCTATATGGTGGGAGTAGCTCATAACATTTATTATCAATTGCTTTGACTACACCATACTTTGGTAAATTTCGAGAAGGATAAGCATCGTAATACTTTCCTCCAATATGTAAATTATGTTGTAAGTAAGCTTGCATATATTTTACAGCTTTTACATAACAAATCCTAATTTATTTATCGGAAAATTGATATTGTTTTGTTTCATAATAAGCTTGGACTAATCCAAGAGTAATTATTGGAAAAATAACTTTTGTTTGATAAAATTTGAGCATTCGCTCAATATTATTTATACAAAATTCCATATCACTGATTATTATTCGTAATTATTAAATGTTTGACATCATTGAGAAAATGCAATATTATTTTGCCAAGAATCTAAAGTTATTATTCCAAATGGTTTAACATGATTAATATTAAAACTAATTATGTCATAAATCTTAATTTTAGGTATGAGAACAGGTGTATAAACAATATCTCTAATAAAACCAGTGAAACTAAGTATCTCCATAAGTCGTCATAATCATAAAAGTAAAAAGGTTGCTAAAGACAGTTATGCAGATAAGCTAGGCGATCGCTTTATTTTTTATAAATTAAAAATACTGAACCTATAGGTCCTGCATTTTCTACATATATTTTGTTATTGTAATACAACCCTGGAGACATCCCGCCATCAAATAACATTCCTTCTTTAATTTTACCTAAACAATTATTTTTGGCAATTCCCTCAAGAACATCATCAAAATTATCTGGAAGCAATTCTTGATTAACTTCAGATAAACTAATATCTGAATTAGCTTTCGAGTCATTAACCAACAGAATTACATAACCTTTATTAGTTGTAGCTACTAAAGAACGATTAGTAGCTTCTTTACAAGCAAATTCTCCTAAATCTTGGCAAATATCTTTAAACTGCCCTTGACGATAAAATCTGCCATTACCACCGACTAAATTGTAATTCAGAATATCATTTTTTCTTCTTCCTGCTTGGATTGTAGCCGTTCGATTTTTCGGTTCACCTCCTGAGATTCCAAAAGAAGACCGTTTATTTTTAAAGATTCCGGAATACTCTATTCCGCGAGAAATATTTAAACCTTGTGGTTTATTATCCGTTTCTATATAGTCAGCATTAATTGCCGCAATGGGTGTTTTTCCGTTTAATTTGGCATTTTCGTTAGCGATGATTTCATGAAACTGTGTAGGGATATATTCTTTTAGCAATTTACCTTTATCATCTTTGGCGTAAAGATTATGAGCTAAACCGACATTAACTTTAAAATCTAATTCTTCAGATTTAGGATTAAAAATAATTACATGATTGATACCTTTTGAGTCTTTATCACCTTGATTATTAGTTTTTAAGAATTCTAGACTGAATTTTGCATCGTCACCAAAGCAAGTTTTTTCAGCTTCAACTGTTGAATTGCCTTGCAAATTTTTACAGCTAGATAAGAAAGCGATCGCTACCACAAAAATAGAGAATAAAAGTCTTGTTTTCATCGATATATTAAGTAAGCTTTTGACATAGCGCTCAAACGCTAAGTAAGTCGGCGAGAAAAATTCAATGTATGTAAATAAACGTAAAAGCAGTGTAGGGTGTGTTAGCTGCGAGAGTACGGCACCATCAACAGTCTAAGTAAGGTGCGTTACGCTTTCAGCTAACGCACCCTACAATTTAATTTTCTTAACTAAACTTCTGTTCTACAGCAAGCCCAAATCTTTCAGGCTGCGTCGTGTAATTTCAATCCTGGCTGGTGCGTCTGTTGCTTTATTCATGTCAATGGTTGTTGCGAAGAAATAGACATTTTTGTTTTTTTCTAAATAGCCGACAAACCAACCCAATTCTGGTTTAGTGCTGTTTAACCATCCAGTTTTTCCCCGCAGTGTATAATCTGGAGTCTGTTCTCGCACCATAATATCTTTAACCAAATCCATTGTCCGTTGCGAGAAGGGCAGCTTGTTTCGATATAATCTTTGCAAAAACTCAATCTGTGATGCCGGTGTAATTTTCAATGGTCCCTGCAACCAAAAGCGATCAATATCTTCAGCGGTACCAATCTGACGGTTGCCATAACCTACTTTATCGATAAATTGCTGCATCCGCTCATGTCCGGCTCGACGTGCGAGAACTTGATAAAACCAGACAGTTGAATCTTTGAAAGCTTGACGCAAATTCGTATCCTGATTCCAAACATCGATATCTCGGCGAATTCCATCCCAGGTAAGGACAGCGACATCATTGGGCATGATACCAGTTTCTAATGCCACCATTGCATTAAAAATTTTAAACGTTGAACCGGGAGTCATTGCAGTCGCGTTACGTTGAGGATTGTGTTCATAGGTGCGGTTCTTGTTCAAGTCGTAAATTAAGATCGATCCTGAGAGTTTAAATTCTCGGAAATGTCGTCCTAAATCTGGTGCTTGAGCGGCAATTACTGGATGTTGAGTGATGGTGGAATTATTTTCAGCTAGAACACGCACGCTGAAACTTACCGCGATTAACAAGGTGATACATCCAACAATAAAGATAATAAAGCGCGATCGCCACACACGAAGCAGCATTTTTTCTCCTCACACATATTAACAAGCAGGAAATAATACACCGTCGTTTTGCTGATTTCCGGATGGCAATGATATCATGTCCCCTTAATTAACATTAATAAAAACATTGCAACCGTCGTAGAGACGTTCCATCGGAACGTCTTTACAATATGTGTGATTAAAAAACATGATATAAAAACCCCCGCTACAGCATAACCATAGCGGGGGAAAAGTTTAAATGTCGATTTTAGTTAATCCAAAATCCAAAATTAAGAGAACCACTCAACAACAGCTTCATCTTTGGTGTTGGTATTGCGAGATGGTGTCTCGCGGGTAAATTTCATTTGAATTGACCGTGTTTGTTCACCATCAACAGCGACAGCCTTAATCGGATAGTCAATTAAACCATCCTGGAAGGACATCTGGAAGCGGAATGTACCATCTGGATTCAGCTTAATCGGACGACCACCAATTGTTACAGTAGCATCGGGTTCGGTTGCACCGTAAACAATCAACTCAGCATCAGCAATTAACCAGAACTGACGCGGACGCATCGGCACGTCTCCAGAGAAGCCAGCACCGGACATTCCTACACCAGACATGGTTAAACCAGATGTGGTGGGAACTGCCCACATACCTACACCAGAGGGGAATATGTAGGAACTGATGGTTTGTTCGTGGACGGAAGTTTGATGCATCGAGCCGAATATAGAACCAGCAACCCGCATTGCTTCGGCAGATTCAGCCATGCCAAAGATTTGGTCATAGATAGGATTGCTACCGTTAGCGTAAGCAGTGCCATAAGCGGTTGTTTCGGCAACTTTCTTGGATGGGGGAACCAGTTCATACTGGGTTTTGCCAGCCAAATCTTCTTCAAAGTTGACTGTGATGAAAACGTCTTCAATCCAGTCAGAAGGATAGACGGGAGGAATGTGTACTGGTGCCGATCGCGCCAATATTAACCAGCGACCATCAGCACAACGATAACCGATATCAAGCACATAATCGCGATCGCTCACTGGCACCGGTAAATACCATTCCCGCGCTAATTCATCAGAAGGATATTCTTGAATGCTGTGGGGGCTTTGGTATTCAATATTGATGTCGGTAACATCATAAATCCGCAGTGCTAATTGTTGTCCACCTTGGCGACGCAGTTCTTCTTTGTGTTCGTTGGAAACATCCCAGTAAGTGTAAGCCCACTGAGGATCTCGCGGCATCAGCACAATCCGGCTTTCTCCGTAACCAGCTGGCAAATCGGCAAGTCCTTCATCAACATCTGCCAAAGACCCACCATTACGATCTATTTGACCTAATTCAAATTTTGCTGCTTCCACGGTTTCCTGTGCCTCCGGTGAACGAGATGGGGTGAGCGAAACTTTACTGCGCTGAACTTCTTGAATCGATGCCAGCAATTGCGATTTACGCATCCGGCTATAGCGAGAGATACTGTATTCGCTAGCAACTCTACGTAGTTGCCTTAGTGTCATCTCTTCTAGCGGTGGGCGTTCTTTTGCCATGATTTTGACCTCCAGTAGTTTAAAAGGTAAATGATTTCCCCTGGCTAAAGAGTGGTGTAATAAATGCCATCCAATCCAGATGAATTTCTTATTCCTGAAGGAGTGGTTTTTGCCCAGTTTTGAGATTTTTTTAGTCGGTTTTTAAATTAAGGTCTACTTTCTTTGAAATTCCCTACAAATGCGATCGGCATTTATTTGGGATCGGAAAAGTCCCTTTGTTAATGAATATTAACTAACAAACCCGCATAGGGATCAAGGGGTCTCAAGACCCGTTTTTGTCGTTTTCACGAATTTATCAGCCATTTGGGGATCGTAAAGTTATGTTTTCATGACATTAGGGCGAAAAAGCCCATTTTTCAACCCCAAAATAGAGAGCTAATGTCATCCTTTGCTGACATTAGCTCCAAACCTAGTCTTTAAACTACATCGGCATATAACTATTTATAGATAGTTACTTGCATAAATTTCTTTATCCGCGTCCATCGGCGTTTATCTGCGGTTCAAAATCAAAATCGAAATCGATTAAAAAAGGTGCGATCGCCAACCCGATAAAACCTGTATTACCCAACACAGCGGCAATCAAAAAACTGCCTTGACTGCAAGAGTTTAGGCGATCGCGATCGCGCTTTTTGAGATTCATCTAAATTTGACTGCGAGTTACTCCCTTCCCGCTACAAGATTACCTATCTTCTTTTTCTTCTTCCTTCGTGTCCTTCGTGTCTTCGTGGTTCGTTAAATAGGTAATCTTCGAGCGTGACAGGAGTAACATAGTAGAAATCAGGACTTACGCAAAGAAACCCGGTTTCTAGCAAAAATCGTCTGTTTCGCAACCAAATACGAACGAAGAAACCGGGTTTCACAGCAGATGGTGCGTAAGTCCTAGAAATCATCGCTTAACCGAAGCGTCCACTAATATATTCTGATGCTTCTTGAGTTTTGGGAGACTCAAAGATTTGCCTTGTCGGACTAAACTCAACTAATCTTCCGTAGCGTTTGCCATGTTTATCGGTTTCTGTATTAAAAAACGCCGTCCAATCTGCTACCCTCGAAGCTTGTTGCATATTGTGAGTCACCATGATGATGGTGTATTGTTGCTTCAGTTCTAAGCAGAGTTCTTCAACTTGACGGCTAGAAATTGGGTCGAGAGCAGAACAAGGTTCATCCATCAATAATACATCTGGTTTCATGGCGATCGCTCGCGCAATGCACAACCGTTGCTGTTGTCCACCAGATAAAGCTGTACCTTTTGATTTCAGTTTGTCTTTAACTTCATTCCATATTGCAGCGCGTCTGAGGGAATCTTCGACTAATTCATCCATATTACCTTTATAACCATTAGAACGCGGTCCAAAGGCAATATTTTCGTATATTGACTTGGGAAAAGGATTTGGTCTTTGGAAAACCATTCCTACTTGTCGTCGCAATTTAACTGAATTAATTTTCGGATCGTAAATATTGCGATCGCGATAATTTAGTCTACCTTCAACTTTTGCTCCTGGGATTAAATCATTCATCCGATTAAAGCAACGTAGAAGGGTACTTTTACCGCAGCCAGAAGGTCCAATAAAAGCAATGATTTGCTTATCAGGAATATCCATGTAGACATCTTGAAGTGCCAAGAAGCCGCTATAAAATACTTTTACACCCTCAGCATTAAATACGGCTTCATCTTGTTGGCTGAAAGTAGTATTGCTCTGGCTACTTTTATTGTTGCTATAAGTCATTATTTCTCTGTCCTAATGTCTGTAACTGCCAAATTTGCTTTTTAAACCTCTATCGTTATCAAACAGAGGTACTGTAAGTGCATTTGTGTTTATATCCTCTGGAAAAATGCTTGATTAATCTATAGAAAAGCGTTGTCTCACATAAATTGCTATTCCATTCAGAGCCAAAATCAAGAGAATCAAAGTAATAATTGTTGCGGCAGCAGCGTTAGCAAAACCCGCTTCGGGACGAGTAATATAACTGAAAATTTGAATGGGTAGTGCCATAAATCTTTGGAATAAACCAGGATTAAATGTGAGAAAACTAACAGCACCAACCACAATCAAAGAAGCTGCATCACCAATAGCACGAGATACAGAAATAATTACTCCTGTGAGAATACCAGGAACGGCATAAGGCAAAACATGACTGCTAATAGTTTGCCATTTGGTTACACCCAACCCGTAAGAAGCATTTCTTAAAGAATCTGGAACTGAGCGAATTGCTTCTCTTGCCGTCACAATAATTACTGGTAAAGATAGCAAAGATAAAGTCAACGCACCAGAAATTAAAGTTGGACCAAATCCTAGTAAATAATTGAAAACTCCTAAACCTAGCAACCCATAGACAATAGAAGGCACTCCCGCCAAATTGCTTATATTAATCTCGATAATCGTTGTCCACCAGGTTTTTGGTGCGTATTCTTCCAGATATAAAGCTGCTCCTACACCAATTGGTACAGCAGTCAAAATCACAGTAATTCCTAAAAGGATACTACCAATTATTGCCGGACGAATACCCCCTTGGTCTGGAAAACGCGAAGGAGTTTCTGTCAAAAAACCTGGACTGAAAAACCTGACTAAACCATCTTTAGAGATATCAAAAATTAGCAAAGCTAGAACAAATAAGCCAACTAGCAACCCCAAAAGAAAAATTATTTCAAAGACTTTACCTAAGCTTTCTCTACTTTCGACATTATCAGTAAATTCTCTCTCTCGATCTAGAGGATTGTTTGGTCTGTATGTGGTAGACATGTTTATTAATCGTACTTTTCTTTAAAGCGATTAGAAATCCAGTAACTAATAATATTTAAACTCAGGGTGAGTATAAACAAAACAGCACCTACAGCGTATAAAGTTTTAAAATTAAGACTGCCACGCGGACTGTCTCCACCAGAAATTTGCGCCATATATGCTGTCAGCGTTTCGACTGATTCCATCAGGTTAACTGTTATTTTCGGCTGTTGTCCGGCAGCTATAACAACAGTCATGGTTTCACCCACAGCACGGGAAATCCCTAAAATAATCGAAGCGCTAATTCCAGAAAGTGCTGCTGGTAAAACAACTTTAAAAATGGATTCGAGTTTAGTGATACCTAAAGCGTAAGCACCTTCGCGTAAAGAACGCGGTACTGCTTTGATAGCATCTAAGCTGATAGAACCAACTGTGGGAGTAATCATTACTCCCATCATTAACCCCGCACTTAAAGCGTTGAAAATTTCCAAGGGCAGAAAATTCCGGAGCAGTGGGGTGACAAATAACAGTGCAAAGTAGCCGTAAACAACTGTAGGTATCCCTGCTAAAAGTTCAACTGCTGGACGGAGAATTGCTGCTACTTTTGGTGGTGCATATTCACTTAAATAGATAGCAGAACATAAACCTAAAGGAATCGCAACTGACATAGCGATCGCTGTAGTTAATAACGTACCATTAATCAGCGGCCAAACGCCAAAATGTCTTTCTGCAAATAAAGGAGTCCATTTAGTATCCAAAAAGAAATCAGCAAAAGAAACTTCTTGAAAAAACTCAAATGTTACCTGGAAGATAATGAAGACAATACCAAATGTAGTAACAATGGAAATTAAAGCACAGCAAAATAAAATTGCCGCAACAATTTTTTCTTGGATATCTTCCGATGCTTTCTTTTCTAGTGATTCTCTAGAGTGGTGAAAATTATCTTGATTTGTAGCTTGCATAATTCCCGATACTAAAAATTAAATGAAATTCGTGATTGGTTGACCTGGTTTTGCTTTTTTAAATTTAGTACCAGTTTCACCTGTGGCAAACTTTTGTTTTACCTTCATGTAAGCTTCATCAGGTAGCGCTACATAACCAACGCTATCTACCCATTTCCAAGAATTTTCTAGATAGAAATCGACAAACTGTTTTACTGATGGTTTTTTATCCAGAGATTTTTTACTTACGTAGATGAAAAGAGGACGAGATAAAGGTGTATAGATATTCTTCACTACATTATCAACTGGAACAGGTTTTTCACACTTGCCTTGAGGACTTTCAACAGCAACTAGATTCAGCTTATCTTGGTTTTGGATGTAATAAGAAATCCCTACATAAGCAAGAGAATATTTATCACCTACAACTCCTTGAACAAGGTTATTTTGATTTTGAGTGGGAGTATAATCTGTGCGACTATTTTTGGCTTTACCTGTAATAGCTTGGGTAAAATAATCAAATGTTCCCGTATCCGAAGCTGGAGCGTAAAGCTTCATTTTTTCTTTGGGAAACTTCGGATTAATTTGATTCCAAGTTAATACTTTACCATCTGATTTAGAACTCCACATTTTTTTGAGTTCGGCAATCGTCAGACATTTGGCAAAATCATTTTGACGATTAACAATTACGGCGATTCCATCCAACGCAATAGGTAATTCTACAAATTCAATCTTCTTCTTTTTACATTTGGCTACTTCTTCATCTTTAATAGTACGAGAAGCCGCAACAATATCAATTTCTCCAGCGCAAAATTTGCTAACACCCCCACCAGTTCCACTGGAAGCAACACTAACTACAGCGTTATCGTTTTGTTTGTGGTATTCTTCTGCAACTGCAAGAGAGATAGGAAAACCTACCGCAGCACCATCAATACTTACCTGTTGTTGGCTTCCTTGATTGCTGCAAGCTGTTAGGCTGTATGATGTCAATATCAAAGATATAAAGGCGAGGCTTTTTTTCAAGTTATTGGTAAAACTCATCGGCTTTTATCAATCCCACATTTAATATATAAAATGGTTGGTATAATATCTAGGCTTTACTTTTAGCCTTAACTTGATCAAAAAGTGCGCCATCCCCAAAGAATTTTTTCTGAATAATATCCCATCCGCCTAAATCTTGAGCGGTAAATAAAGTTTCGATTTGGGGATACTGTGATGCGACTTCTTGGGTAACGGTAGGATTGACAGGACGATATCTTAATTTACCAAATTCGCGTTGGGCTTCTGTTGAATAAAGATAATCAACAAATGCTTGTGCAACTTCTCTTGTTTTATGTTTATCGACATTTTTATCAACTACCACTACTGGGTTGTCAATGGAAATATTTACTGGTGGTACAACATAAGGTAATTTCAATCCATTTGTTTCCGCTAAAATTACCTCATTTTCGTAGTTAACTAAGACATCCCCTTCATTTCTTTGGAAAAATAAATCGCTAGCTTCACGCGCATCTTTTGTCAAAAACGGAGCATTTTTATAAACTTTGGTAACGTAATCTAATGCTGTTGCATCGTCACCTCCGGCTTGAGTCACCGAACCCCAAAAAGCTAAAAATTGCCAAATCGCAATCCCAGAAGTTTTCGGATCGGCAGCAATTACTTTCACCCCATCTTTTGCTAAGTCTGCCCAAGTATTAATACCTTTGGGATTGCCTTCGCGGGTAACAATTGCCGCTACCGATCTACTAACAATACCATTTCTTGGCGCTCTGTTTTCCCAATTTGATTTAATCAAACCTGCTTGTTGGATTTTATTCACATCCAAGGGAAGCGCTAGGTGTACTATATCTGCTTCTTGCAAACCCCCGATAACAGCAGCAGCCTGAGCGCCAGAACCACCATAATTAGTCTCAAAAGTGACGTTTTGGTTATGTTCTTTCTTCCATTTCTGAATAAATTTTGGGATTATTTGGTCGTGAGCAGCTTTTGTAACAGAAAAGGAAACCAGCCGCAGTTTAATATCATTGGAAGCTGAAGCATTTCCACAGGCAGTTATTGCCATGCTCAAAACTACACCTACGGCAAATAAACATAGAAAATGCACGTGCCTTTTTGACCAGCTTCTGGTAATTCGTTCAGACAATAGCTGGATGAAGTACAAACTTTTCATTACATAAGTCTGCATTTGCGCGATCGCGAAGTGTCTCCAAAGGAGAATCGCTCTACCTACTGATTGTCTCAATTGCCATCTGCTCATAATACACCTTATATATACGGCATCTTGAGCGAATTACCGTAGATTTTAAGTATAATAGAGTTTACCGAAGGAAGAAAGCAAGAGTTACATCTATATTTAACTTTTCTTAATATATCTTAACATTATTTTCATATTACGTAGTAGGGTGCGTTATGCGAAACGCTAACGCACCCTACAAATACTATATATGGTTGAGTTTAGTCATAATGCTCTTATTAGCTTTCACTTGTTTTATTGAGAACTGACATATCCTTGATGCGCCAGCTATTATCTACACGAACCAAATTATATCTAACACGAACTTTTTCGTTATAAGACTTTTGCTGATTAATTTGCCCGTTATCATAAAACTCTGCTAACTCAGTCACCGTAGCGTCTACCGTCGCATTATTTTGGTTAGTTTCAGTTGTCTTTACAGATTCCACCTTTACAGTGTGGGTGTATTTGCGATAGCGGTTTTCAATCTTATCCTGTTGAACAATTGCCTGCCATTTAGATAAAGTTGAACCGATTAAAATCTGATCTAAACTGTCAACGTCGTGATTGACTCCCAAAGCTGCGGATTTACTAGATAGCCAACTTTGAACTACTTCCTGTGCCGTGGTTTCTGTCAAAATTCCTGGTGGTGACAGTGGCTTGCTATTTGGGTCAGGAATCGGTATTGGTGGTTCATTAAGTTGCACAGACAACTGTTCGCCTTTTAAAGATGGTGCAGGCGAAAACAGATTTTTTAATAATCCAAAAGATGTGGTGAGCAAAAACCACAAAACTATAATACCAGCAAAAGAGCCAAATATCATCCACACTAAGCGCGTTTTTCCTATCTTAGTGTTAGGACTTTGCTGTGGTTGAGAATGAGCGGGTTTTCGCCTTCTTCGCTTATTCGTTTGAACGGGTGCATTAACAGATGCCGAACCATTCAAATTATGATTTGTTCTAGAAGCAATACGTTCACCACTCGCAACCTGTGCCACACTACTTTGCTCTGTTGCATTAACAGATGTAGATGTTGTAAAGCTGGGTGGTGAGTAGTTTGAATGAACTGATTTTACTTTAGTTGGTATTTCTAAAACTTCCCCGTTCTCTGTTGTGCTGGAGTGACGATAACTCGCAGTTGAATTACTGCGGTGGGGGTAAGTATTTGTTTGTGTTTCAAAAGAAGACTGCCGATTAGTTACATCATTGCTTTTTTGTACTTCCGTTGGCAAACCTTCTAAATAAGCTTGCACCTGTTCATCGGCAAAGTATTCTTTTAGAGAAGCTTGGTTATTTACCAAATCTCGAAAGTGAGGAAACACTTCGTTATGCAACCACCGTTCTCCATACAAGCACAGTCCCGGCAGCATGTCAGGAGAGTCTTGAGATTTTTCGCGAATAAAAGCTAGAGCTTCGTATTCTTGACTAAGTTCTAAAGAACGAGTTGCAAGTTCTGTTTGCCCCAAAAGTAAAGCACATAAGGACTGTTCTAAATGTACATCCTGACGCTTGCCCAGACGTGTCAGCATTTGCCTTGCTTGACGAATCAAAGCAGGTTGACGTTGAGCAAATCCCCGCGCTATCAAGGCATACACAGCCAAATATGTAGCGACTGCCGAGGGACGTTTACTTTCAGCTTCAAATATTTTCTGTTGTTCTGCGGCTGTTAAGTGGTAGCGTAGTTGCTGGATAAATCGCAAAAAGTCATCTATATTTAAACCAGATTGGTCATTGCCAGTACCATCAATTCCTCCGCGCTCTTCTAAAACGTTTTGTAATAATTCCAAGCCTTGACGTCGTTCGGCGGTTTTTTCTTGAGGTAGTGCCAGTAATTCTAGAATTCGATATGGTCGTAATTTACAAAGGTCTGCTTGAATTTCCGATCGCACGCTGGGAAATAAATTTTCCTTGATTAACAAATCTTGACCTGTTTCTAAGGAAAGCGCTGCGTTTTCATAATGACCTTGCTGCCATTCTTCACGACCGAGTTCTAA
Organism: Tolypothrix sp. VBCCA 56010; assembly: GCF_050875635.1. Lineage (NCBI taxonomy): Bacteria > Bacillati > Cyanobacteriota > Cyanophyceae > Nostocales > Tolypothrichaceae > Tolypothrix > Tolypothrix sp. VBCCA 56010. The sequence goes on along the minus strand of NZ_JBPAOH010000040.1, from coordinate 9,583 downwards.
ACAGGCAAGGGCAACGGTGAGAATAATATCTGGACGTTCTGGACGTTCATAATATTCTTCGTTGGTCAGACTATTGACATTTGCGCCACTTACCGATCCATTTTTATTAACCAGGTAGGGACGACCTAATTTGACTACAAGTTCGTATTCGCCAAGCTCTTGCAGAATTAGTAAAGCACCAACTAATTCATCTTGGGAAATGTCAATGCCCAGACTTTTAGCTTCGGTAGTACCGTTGTTCTCTTGCAGGCGATTTTCGACTGCTACTGCACTAGTTGTCGTGCTTCCTTCCGGGTCGTAGACGTTTGCCAAATAAAGCTGGTCGTAACTGCTACGTTCTTTGGGATTTGATAATACCACGATCGCTTCTTCTAAAAGTTGTTTTCTGGAAGTGATTGCACTTGACGAATACTCACGTCGCGGTAGTTGGACAATGCGATCGCTGTACGCTTGCCGCAATTGTTCATCATTTGCCGCCAACGGTAATCCTAAAATTCGGTAGTAATCTAGCGGAATTCGCACGGCTTACTTCCCCTGCTGCACGATCGACATCATTCATTTTGAGCATTCCCGGCATGTAAAACCGTGCCATCACATTATCTTCTTGACACACCTTCATAGTGTGAAGTGAAAATAAATTTGTATACTACTTAATCTTTTGCCTTATTGCTGCTAAATTATTAAATTTTTATTTTTTACCGATTTGTCATCAATTTTAGACATTAAACAATACTACACCACGGCGTAGTACCATAAATCTTCTGCTCGCAGGAGTATAAATATAACCATCGAGCGTGAGATCGATAGTTTGTATTCCTGCAAACAATTCTGAGGAACTTTCCCCGGTAGTCAAAACAGAGAAGCACCGCTAGAGAAATTTAATCTTGATAACAAGCGTAGCGTAGTTTATCATAACTTTGTTGTAAATACAACTATTTACATAAGTATATAAATTGCCGCCGCCAATTTATCTAAATTGTTAATCGATATGCAGAAATCTTGCTATTTTGACTGATAACCTATAAGGGTGAGTGGTGAAAAGTCCAAACTGCGGAAGTTCCGCAGATGCTAACTTCCAAGGAGCAGTGAAAATTAAAAATCAAATTAAAAACTATTTACTTTTTAGCAGCCATTGAGAGTGAATTTGTAACTTGTTAACTCCTAACAACGTTATCTTTGTACAAGCTTACGGCGAATGTGAGCAACTTATCTAAGATAGTAACTTTAAGTTTTACCACAGGGATACTAACAAAATAATGGTTCAAGAACGCACATTACCCACATTTACGGCAGCATCCGCGCAGATTACCAAAGAAGTTGGGTTACGGTTGTACGAAGATATGGTTTTAGGGCGCGTCTTTGAAGATAAGTGCGCCGAGATGTACTATAGAGGCAAAATGTTTGGTTTTGTCCATCTGTACAACGGTCAAGAAGCGGTTTCCACTGGTGTTATCCAAGCGATGCGACCGGGTGAAGATTACGTTTGCAGTACTTACCGCGACCACGTTCATGCTTTGAGTGCGGGAGTACCAGCAAAAGAGGTAATGGCGGAATTATTTGGTAAAGCCACCGGCTGTAGTAAAGGACGCGGTGGTTCGATGCACATGTTTTCTGCGGAACATCGCTTGCTGGGTGGTTATGCTTTTGTGGCTGAAGGTATTCCTGTAGCAGCGGGAGCGGCTTTTCAGAGTAAATATCGGCGCGAAGTTTTAAAAGATGAAAGCGCAGACCAAGTAACAGCTTGCTTTTTTGGCGATGGTGCGGCAAATAACGGTCAGTTTTTCGAGACATTGAATATGGCGGCTTTATGGAAACTGCCGATTCTTTTTGTGGTAGAAAATAATAAATGGGCGATCGGTATGGCTCACGATCGCGCAACTTCCCAGCCAGAGATTTACAAAAAAGCCAGTGTATTCAACATGGTAGGCGTGGAAGTAGACGGTATGGATGTACTAGCCGTGCGAGCAGTAGCCGAAGAAGCTGTTGCCCGCGCTCGTGCTGGTGAAGGTCCGACATTAATTGAAGCTTTAACTTACCGTTTCCGGGGTCACTCATTGGCTGACCCAGATGAAATGCGATCGCAAGCCGAAAAAGAATTTTGGTTTGCTCGTGACCCAATTAAGAAGTTAGCTAATCATTTAGTAGAGCAAAATTTAGCCTCTGCCGAAGAACTCAAAGCAATCGATCGCAAAATCACAGAAAGAATTGCCGAAGCCGTGAAATTTGCCGAAAGCAGTCCCGAACCCGATAGCAGCGAATTATATCGCTTTGTCTTTGCAGAAGACGAATAAAAGGGAATTGGGCATGGGGCATGGGGCATGGGGCATGGGGCATTGGGTAAAATTCCTCTCCCCCTGCTCCCCCTGCTTCCCCTGCTTCCCCTGCCTCCCCTGCCCCCTGCCCCCTTGTCCCCCCACTCCCCCGCTCCCCCACTCCCCTACACCTCATCCGGGTTAATACCCAATTCTCTTAAACGCGCTGCCAAGCGATCGGCTCTTTGACGCTCTTGCTCGGCTCTTTGACGCTCTTGCACTGTCCTTTGACGCTCTTGTAGCATCTCTTCTCCTGGAGTTGATATCCAATTTCCATTGGCATAATACCAACGCAACCAGAGCCGCTCAATGCCTTGATAAGTACCCTGCCACAGTCCTAAACCTAGTTTTAAAGTTGGCATCCAAATACGTGTTTCTTCTAAGTTCATTTCCACATAACGGTCTGCCTGAAGCATAAAGGCTCTTAACCTATCTGTGTAGCGGTCAAAGATTATGTAATAAGGAACACGTAGAATTTGCTCATAGACTTGCCATTTTGTCGGTGGTTCATCTACAGAGCGTAAAGTTTGCCCCAAATCTTCTTTTTCTGTACCAGGGGAAAGTAACTCAACTACCACAAAGGGGCTTACACCCTCTTGCCAAATTACATAACTTAAGCGTAAATCTCTATCTTCGTATAATTTGGAGTTGCCAACTACTCCAAACCAGTCAGGACGCTTGTACCACAAAGGATGACGTATATCGTAATAAAGATTTAAATCGCTGGCGACGAACACCTTATCTGGTCGATAATTAGGCGGATGAAAGGTTTCTCGCAACAGTTGAGGTTGAAAATCATGAAATTCGTCGGGCAAACCTGGCTCCTTTGGATCTTCACTCGGAAGATCGTACATCGTTGGTAGAACTTCTTTTGGAGGAAGAGGAGGGTTCATAACTAGTTGCTGTTTTACTACCAATCAATCACTTTTATTAACTTTGTTTACTAGTAGCAGAAGAAATCCGGTTTCTGGTATCGTAACCTATATATGCTATTAGGATTTAAAACAGAACTTAAAATCAACAAACACCAACGCCTGCTATTAGCTAAACACGCAGGTGTCGCTAGACACGCATGGAATCAAGGACTAGCCTTATGTCAACAGGTGTTGTCATACAACAAAGCCAATCCTAATGAAAGAATTAAATTCCCCACAGCGATTGATTTACATAAATGGTTAGTAGCATCCATCAAATCACGATTACCTTGGTACTATGAGGTGTCAAAATGTGCCCCACAGTTTGCACTTAAACAACTATCTGATGCCTTCAAATCCTTCTTCAAAAAGATTCATGGATTTCCCAACTTTAAAAAGAAAGGTATACATGATAGTTTTACTCTTGATGGAAAGATTCATGTAGACCACAGAAAAATCAAAGTACCTGTGATTGGATGGATGAAAACCTATGAGAATTTACCCAAAGGGTTGAAACCAAAAACAATCACAGTCAGTAGACAAGCAGACAGATGGTTTATATCATTCCGGATGGAAATAGAACCCACCACAACCCCTAAATCAGTAGACTTTGTAGGAATAGACTTGGGGATAAATCATCTAGCAATTACATCATCAGGACAAGTGTTTGACGGTGCAAAGAGTTATAAGAAATACTCGAAAAAACTGGCTCATCTACAGTGGCTTAATCGTCACAAACAACTTTCTTCAAATAACCACAGAAAAGCCGCTATTGGAGTAGCTAGGATACATCGAAAAATCGCCAATCTCCGTACAGACACATTGCATAAAATCACAACTCAGATCAGCAAAAACCACGCAGTGATTGGGATGGAAGATTTGAATGTGTCAGGGATGATGGCTAACGGTAAATTAGCTGCATCTATTGCCGATATGGGTTTTTATGAATTCCGCCGACAGATGCAATATAAAACCCAACTTTATGGTAGTAAGTTAGTAGTTTTAGATAGGTTTTATCCCAGTAGTAAAACTTGCTCCAGATGTGGTACTAAAAAACAATCTCTGTCACTAAAAGAACGAGTTTTCCAGTGTGAGAATTGTGGTTTTGAATGTGACAGAGATTTAAATGCTGCGATTAATTTGCAGCAGGCGGCCAGATCGGTCGTGTCAGCTTGTGGACTGGGTAGCGCCGACGCTTCCAGGTTGAAGCAAGAAGAAAATGAAAGCAATTGTTAGCATTTTTGGATCGGTCTACTTGGTACATAATAAGCAACAGAGATGACCAATTAGCTATAGCTTAACTGATAGGAGACGACTGTTCGACTTGACTAATCAATAAATAAAGGAAAGCAATGTTTGCGATCGCACTTCAAGAGCAACAATACAAAACCTACATCCTCAAGGATGAAAGCACTAATTCACAATTAGAGGTTGTACCGGAACGCGGTGGTATCATCACCAAATGGCGCGTAAATGGTGAAGAAATTTTCTACCTGGATGCGGAACGCTTTACTAATCCTGAATTGAGCGTTAGAGGTGGGAATCCGATTTTATTTCCTATCTGCGGCAACTTACCGGATAATACTTACACTTATCAAGGCAAGCAATATACTCTAAAACAACATGGATTTGCTCGTGATTTGCCTTGGGATGTTACGAATCAAGTGACTCAAGATAAAGCTAGCCTTACCGTAGTCCTCAATAGCAACGAGCAAACAAGATCGGTTTATCCTTTTGACTTTGAACTGGCTTTTACCTACCAGATGCAAGGTAATATCTTAGAAGTTCAGCAGAATTATACAAATAAATCATCTTCACCGATGCCTTTTTCTTTTGGGTTTCATCCGTACTTTGTGACGAATGATAAAACTCAGCTAGAATTTGAAATTCCTTCGAGTGAGTATCAAGACCAGAAAACCAAGGAAATACATTCTTTTAACGGAAATTTTGACTTCAACCGCGATGAAATTGACGTTGCTTTTAAACAGCTAACAAGTCAATCTGCTAGTGTGACAGACCGCAGCCGCAAGTTAAAATTGACTCTAGATTACGATGATGCTTTTCCGATTTTGGTTTTTTGGACGCTGAAAGGCAAAGATTTCTACTGTCTGGAACCGTGGAGCGCTGCTCGAAACTCTATCAATACTGGCGAACACCTGACTATACTTGAACCTGGAGCCAGTTGTTCGGCATCGATCAAGTTGACAGCAAATTTTTTCTAAACCCCTTTACAAAACTATAGATAGATGTGGTAGAATGACAAAGTTGCGAGTTTAAAACTCAACGGGTCGCTAACTCAACGGTAGAGTACTCGGCTTTTAACCGATTAGTTCCGGGTTCGAATCCCGGGCGACCCATATTAAAAGACTAATTCACGGATTTTGAGTAACAGTAGTGCGATCGCTCGTATGTTGCGTTTGGGGTTTGTTTGAGAACGGTTGGGCAACTTTTATCACTTACGCGATCGCCTTTGATTGTTTATAGTTGACTTCTTGCAGTCACCATTCCCTTATAATCAGGCTTGAAGCTGGTAAAGTTTTTCAGCATTAGCACCCGACACTAGTTATAATTTCCTAATAAGTTGAAAAAACTATTAAGATTAGCGTAATAATTGCGCTTGTCTCAAACCGACTAGCTGACTACCACATTAGGAGGACTATCTATGGCGCTCGTACCAATGCGGCTGCTGTTGGATCACGCGGCTGAAAACGGTTACGGCATTCCGGCGTATAACGTGAACAACATGGAGCAGATTCAGGCAATCATGAAGGCTGCTCTAGAGACAGATAGCCCCGTGATTTTACAAGCTTCTCGTGGCGCTCGTTCTTATGCTGGGGAAAACTTCTTACGCCACTTGATTTTAGCAGCAGTAGAAACCTACCCTCATATCCCCATTACCATGCACCAAGATCATGGTAACAGCCCTGCAACTTGCTATTCGGCGATTCGTAACGGCTTCACCAGCGTGATGATGGATGGTTCGCTGGAAGAAGATGCGAAGTCACCAGCAAGCTATGAGTACAATGTCAACGTTACCCGCGAAGTGGTAAAAGTAGCTCACGCTGTAGGTGCCAGCGTTGAAGGTGAACTCGGTTGCTTGGGTTCTCTCGAATCTGGTATGGGTGAAGCTGAAGATGGTCACGGTTTCGAGGGTAAACTCGACCGAGATCAACTTTTAACTGACCCCGACCAAGCAGTAGACTTTGTAGAGCAAACTCAAGTAGATGCTTTGGCTGTTGCGATTGGTACTAGCCACGGTGCTTACAAGTTTACCCGCAAGCCGACCGGAGAAATTTTAGCAATCAGCCGCATCGAAGAAATTCACAGCCGTTTACCTAACACTCACTTGGTAATGCACGGTTCTTCTTCGGTTCCCGAAGATTTGCTCGCTATCATCAACCAGTATGGCGGTGCAATTCCCGAAACTTACGGTGTACCTGTAGAAGAAATCCAAAAAGGTATCAAGAGCGGTGTACGTAAGGTAAACATCGATACTGATAACCGTTTGGCGATTACTGCTGCTGTGCGTGAAGCTTTGGCTGCAAATCCCAAGGAATTTGACCCCCGTCACTTCCTCAAACCTTCGATTAAGTATATGCAGAAGGTTTGTGCTGAACGCTATCAGCAATTTGGTACCACTGGTAACGCTAGCAAGATTAAGCAAATCTCTTTGGATGATTTTGCTGCTAAGTATGCTAAGGGCGAACTTAACGCTGTTACCAAGGCTACTGCTAAGGTTTAAGGTAAAATGAGCGCTCTGTGCGCTCACTACGGGTTTTTCATATTAAGATTATTTAACCGGGTTGGAATATTACCCGGTTTTTTGGTGTTATTGGACAGTGAGGAAGGTTCTCATTCCGGCTTTAAAGTGTCCGGGTAAGTTGCAGACGATGAGATATTTACCGGGGGTTAAGTTAACTTTGAGTGTTTTTGTGACACCGCTTTTGAGGTCGTCTTCTTCAATCTCGCCAATTTCTTTTCCGGCTTTATCTTCGTCAAGCTTATCGCCTTCAAGTGGTAGCTTATCTAGTGGTAAGTCTGTTTTAATCACTACCATTTCGTGAGGAATTTTACCTTTGTTAGTCGTTTCAAATTCCACCGGTCCGGCTGGGACTGTTGACTGAGATAATTGAAACTTCATCTCTGTGGCAGTTACTTGAATTTTAGTGCCAGCAGTTGATGTAGCGTTTGGGGAATTAGAGTTTGTAGCGGTTGGGGAATTAGCGGGAGTTGTTTGTGCGGTGTCATTACCACATGCCCAAAGCAGTGAAACAACAGCAGTAAGGAAAAAAAACTTAATTGAAGTTTTCATTGGTTTACATACAAGTGCGATCGCATTTATTTTTTGACGTTGCTGATTTGCATTTTTTGACGTTCGATCTCGATCGTCTCTACTAGAAATTAGAGATTTCATAACTTAATTCAGCAACGCCAGTTTTTTGTTGAGATTGAGAGTTTACCATCCCACAAGGCGATCGAACTGTAAATTTTGGCAAATAACCAGCTAGATAAATACGCGATGTTGTAAGCTGGGCATTTGACGGCGTACTTGTTCTAGCCTCGAAGGATTTATTTCGGCGATCGCTACTCCCGGTTTTTCACCAGCATCGGCTAAAATCGTACCCCAAGGATCGATAATCATCGCGTGTCCGTGGGTTTGACGACGAGCGTAATTTATTCCAGTTTGCGCTGGTGCGATGACATAAGCGGTGTTTTCAATTGCCCGCGCTTGTAGTAATACTTGCCAATGATCTTTACCAGTAAAAGCGGTGAAAGCTGCCGGAATAAATAGAATATCTGCCCCTTTGTGAGATAAATGGCGGTAAAGTTCCGGAAAGCGGACATCGTAGCAAACAGAAAGTCCGATATTACCGAGTTTTTCGTCAAAATAAATCGGGGGTATTTGCTGACCAGCCATTACCGTACTAGATTCGCGGTAAGTATTGCCGTCTGGGACATTCACATCAAATAAATGTACCTTTTGGTAGTGGGCAATTTCTTGACCGTTGGGGTCGATGAGTGTGGAAGTATTGTAGACTTTGCCGATGTTATCTACAGGTACTGGATAGCTGCCGCCGAGAATGGTAACTTGATAGCGCTGCGCCATTTTTTTGAGGAATATTTCCGATTCTTTGGCGATCGCATCAACTTGAGCAAGTTTATCCTTTTCTTCGCCCATAAACGAAAAATTTTCTGGCAAACTCACTAATTCCGCACCTTGATGGACGGCTAAATCGATAAATTCTTCTGCCTGTGCCAAGTTTTTTTCCAGATTTGACACACTGGTCATTTGAATAGCGGCGGCTAAGTATGACTTCATAAATCCAATAACGAATAGTGGAGTTGTCAGGGATAGATTATCAAATATATCTTTACTTTGGTAGTTGCAAAGACAGACTTTATCCCCATTGCTTTATCTTCCCCGAATTTGCTAACGAACGAACATGCTGAAACTTACGCTTATATCAATCTTCCTACGGGTTGTGGAATAATCAACGAGTTTGAGGTTAGGTTGTTAGAAAACCTTGATAAAGTCTCTGCTGTGGATATTTCTGTTTTCGTTAAAACCTTTGTTGCTGTGTTTGTTCTTGCGGATGCAGTGGGTAATATACCGATAATTTTAGTTCTGACTAAGGGGATGGAACCGCAGCAAAGAAATAAAGTAATAGATAAAGGGGTAGTGATAGCGATCGCTGTTCTTTTGGTCTTTGCTTTTGGCGGTCAATTTATTTTAAGTTATTTAGATGTCAGCATGGGGTCTTTGCGGATAGCTGGGGGACTGTTGCTGCTATTAATTGCTTTACAAATGCTTCAGGGTGAATTAAATACTCCTATACTCGACGAAGAGAGAGATGTAGCAATTACACCGCTAGCTTTGCCATTGTTAGCCGGACCCGGTACGCTGACGACGGTAATGCTGTTAATGTCGTCAGCCGCGAATCCTAATTTAAGCGTGACGCTGGGTATTTTGTCGGCGATGTTTGTTACTTGGTTGATTTTGCGCTTCTGTAATTATATCGATAAGTGGATTGGTGCAGAAGGTGAGGTGATTATTACTCAGCTTTTGGGTTTTTTGTTGGCTGCGTTGGCGATAGAAATTGGTAGTACGGGGATTAAGGAGTTGTTTTTGAGTTAGGGAAAACGAACCGCGTTCGGCTTTGCCGTTGCCGAAGGCTAGGCACGAAGGACGCGAAGGGAGGAGGGGGGGAGGGGGGGATAGGGAGAGGGGGGGAGAGGGGGAGTGGGAGACAAGGAGACAAGGAGACAAGGAGACAAGGAGACAAGGAGACAAGGAGAATAATTCTTTCTCCCCCTCCCCTTGTCCCCCCCTCCCCCCCTCCTCCCTCCTCTCACTTT
>NZ_JBPAOH010000039.1:0-52629 GCF_050875635.1 Tolypothrix sp. VBCCA 56010 | reverse complement strand
CTAAAAGAAATTGGAGAATTTTTACAAACACCAGTAGAAATAGAACAATTCAAATTTTCCTTACCAATTGGAGAGATTACAGCGAAAACCAAAAATAGCCAACAACTACGATCTCGGTTAAGACAATACATGGAACCGCAAACCACGAAGATTTTGAATCTGCTCAATGAAGAAATTCTGAAAGTTGCCACACAGCAGCTAAAGCAGCATGGGCAAAAAGGGTTAGTGGTGATTGTAGATAATTTGGATCGGATAGAAAATAAAATACCGTCATTTTCAAACGAATCACTTCCCAAATATATCTTTGTTGACAGAGGAGAGCAGTTAAAACAAATTAATTGCCATGTGATTTACACTCTTCCCCTGTCTTTAACTTTTTCTAACGAGCAGCAAATGCTGCGACTTCGCTTAGGTGGAGGTACAAGCCCAATTGTATTACCAATGGTACCTGTGCAATTAAGAAATGGTAGAACACATAGCGACGGCATCGACCTACTACGACAAATGGTACTAGCTAGAGCCTTCCCAGATGTCCCATCAAAAGAGCAACTTGCTTTTGTAACAGAGGTTTTTGACAGCTTAGAAACGTTAGACCGATTGTGCTGTATCAGTGGCGGTCATGTGCGTAATTTGTTGGGAATGCTTTATGGTTGTCTGATGGAAGAAGATCCACCTATTTCTTACCGTGTCCTAGAAAGAGCAATTCAGACAGAACGCGATAGTTTACTGTTAGCCATCGATAATTCTGAGTGGGATTTGCTGTTTGAAGTAGCGAAAGAGCCAAAAGAACCAAATGTTAAGGGAGATTTAGAATTTCAAACTCTATTGCGAAGTCTGTTTGTTTTTGAATATCAAGATGAACAAGGGAAATGGTTTGGTTTAAATCCGCTTTTAATTGAAACGGAAAAATATAAGTTATGGAAGCAGCAAAATTCTTAATTTTGACTAAAAAAGCAAGTTGAGTTGCAATCATGGTTGAATCAAATAGATTAGAAGCGATTGCAGATGATAACGAACGCTCACTGAAAACTCTAGTAAGGGCAATTAAATTATCGCAGAGAAGATTTTCTCTAATTTTGGCGCACTGCAATTATAGCAGTTTGCGAGAGCAGATGCAGCAACAGCTGCATCAACGCAGCGAGGTCGAAATTCAAGAGCTACATTTAGAAGGCTCTTCCCAGGATCTTTATACTACTATCCTCAATTATTTTGGCGAGGAGCCAATCAATGCCTTGATGGTTTTAGGTTTAGAGTCTGTGGAGGATTTAGATAAACTGCTCTCTGCTACCAATAAGGTACGAGATCAGTTTTCTAGTTTTGGCTTTCCGGTAGTGTTGTGGGTAACGGATGTAATCTTAAAAAAGCTAGTGAGGATAGCTCCTGATTTTAAGAATTGGGCAAGTCCACCAATTCAATTTACGCTAAATAATGAGCAGTTGGATGATTTCTTGTGTCAAAAAGCAGAACAAGCCTTTGCTGAAGACCCCAACTTTACCTTAGATAGTGCTTAAATCCAAGCTGCTCAAAATGATTTAGAAAGTCGTAAATTTTAATTAGACGCAAAACTCAAAGCGAGTTTAGCTTTTCTGCTAGGTTGGATTGATTACAACAATAACCGAATAGATTCTGCCCTAAACCTTTATCAGCAAAGCTTGGATTTTTGGCAGCAAAGTCATGATGTTTATCGACAGGGTGTCCTGTTTTTATATCTCGGATTAGCTCATTACCGCCGTGGTAAAGAAAATTGGCAGGAAAGTAGGAATTCTATTCAACAAGGTTTAGATATTTTTGAGCAGAGCCAACGTCTAGATTTAGTTGCCAAACATATTGGCAAACTCAGCCAGATTCTCCGAGATTTGGAAGCTTGGGATGCTGTTTATATATTGGCACAAAAAGCACTCAGGCTACATGAAACCCATGGCGAACTAACTCAGCTAGCTCATGACTACGGTCTTCTAGCAGAAGTTGCTCTCAAGAATTGCCGTTGGGACGAAGCGAATCAACGGGCGCAACAAGCATTAAAATTTTTAGACGATAATCCTCAATTTTCTTCTCCAAATATAGGTTTGTACTACTGGATTTTAGCCCAGTCGCAGCAACAGCTAGGGGAAATTCAAAATGCCATCAGTAATTTAGAAAAAGCTAAAGAAAAAACTCAGCCCCAAGGCAACCCCACTTTTTACTTAAACATCCTAGACGAGTTGCGTTCGCTATATTTTTCTCAAGGGCAATATTTAACAGCCTTTAAACTGAAATTAGAACAAAGAGAAATTAAAAGCAAGTACGGGTTGCAAGCATTTATTGGAGCAGCACGATTGCAGCCAACATTCCAAGGAAGTAACCTATCCCAAATAACGGCGGAACAGCAAGCAGAAATAGCAGAGATGATTGCCAAGGCTTCCGGACGGCAGAAGGATGTTAAAGAACTCCTTGAACGTATCAAGCAGCCTAAACACAAACTAACGGTAATTTACGGGCCGTCAGGAGTAGGAAAAAGTTCTCTATTACAAGCAGGTTTAGTGCCAGCGCTACAACTAACTTCTTTTGAAGGCTGGGAATATTTCCCAGTTCTCATGCAAGTTTATACTGATTGGATGGAAACAGTAAGTAATCAATTATCTCAAGCATTAAACCAGCCCATCAATCAATTAAGCAATATTCAAGTCCTTACAGAACAATTGCGCTCAATGGAAAAGCATCGAATGTATGTCGTGCTAATTTTTGACCAGTTTGAGCAGTTTTTCTGTGATAATGAACAACCAGCCAGTCGGCGAGAGTTGTATGATTTTTTGCGTCTATGTTTAGAAGGAATTCCTTATTTGAAGGTGATTCTATCTCTACGAGAGGATTATCTTTACCACTTATTACATTTTAAGCGGACAACGACTCTAACTAAAGTTGATATAAATAATGAGGATATCCTCTACTACTTGGGCAACTTTTCTGAAGAAGAAGCCAAAGAAGTTATTCATAGCTTAACTGAACGCTCTAAATTTCACCTAGAGGATGATTTAGTTAATGCTGTAGTTCAAGATTTAGGAAGGGAATTAGGGGAGATCCGCCCCATTGAATTGCAGGTCGTGGGAGCGCAACTAGAAGCAGAGAAAATTACGCAATGGGCAGAGTATGACAAAAAAGGCCCCAAGGAAAAACTGGTAGAGCGATATTTAGAAGCAGTTGTCGCTGATTGTGGTTCAGAAAAATCAGAAAACAGACAAATCGCTTGGAAAATTTTGTCTTTATTAATAGACAATGATCAAGATACTCGACCCTTAAGAACTGAAAAAGAATTAGCAACTTTATTGCAACTTAGAGTAGAACAATTAAAATTTATTTTAGATATTTTTGCAGGTTCAGGTTTAGTCTTTTTTTTTAAAGGGTCTTTAGGAGGTCACTATCAACTAATTCATGATTATCTCGTCAAACCTATTCGTAAAAAGAAGGAGCTAGATTATGTTAATTTTATGACAGCAGCTGAACAAGAAAATATTCGTATCAAAGAACAGCAAAAGCGCAGTCTTAAACGAACAATTATTGCGGTTATTGTTTTGATACTTGGATTCGGTTTTGGCATGGAATATAGAAGAGCTGAACTAGAGAAATGCCAAAAAAATTCCCTCATTCATCAGCCAACTTTGAAGCCAGATTCTTTAAAAAGGTAGATTGTCTGATTGATTACGTAAGCTTTCCAGTTCTTCAGGTGTAAAGGGATTTTTTCCAGCACGGAGAGCATCTATCCAAGCTTGTCGTTGCAATTTTTCCTTGGGACTGCCGTTATTCCCATCCACAAATGCCTGGAAGTCCTCAATCGCCCCTTGAGTATCCCCAGTTAGTGCCCTAGCCAGACCGCGACTATCTAAATACTGTGGATTGCCAGGTGCAAATATCACTGCTTTATCACAGGCAAATATCACATCAGATGGATGATTATGCAGGCTACCCGACCAACAGAGTTCGTTCCAAGACAAAGCAGAGACTATGGCTGGATTGCTTTTTTCTGCCTCTTTATAAACGGCGACCGCTTCCTTTATTCTCCCCTGTGTTGCTAAACTTCTTCCTTCCTCAAGTTTGCTAATAGAACGAGAAGTATAAGAAGAAACGAGCGTGAATTGAATAATCAATATGAGGGTATAGATAAGAGCAATTGAATTAAGCAACAACCCTACAAGCGCGGATACCCTTCTGGAATTTTTTTGCAATACTCCATTAATTCCCAGTCCAATTCCAATCATAGATAAAGATGGTATAAAAAAGATAATTAATACCATCGGTAATATCAGTGCTGAAAGCAAGAAGATAAGAAAAGATGATAAAAATGGATTTGTGGATAAAGATGTCGGGAATGATGTTAGAAGAGTGAGCAGATTAGTACGGCTAGTCAGACCGATAATAAACAAAACAATATATAACTCAAATATTAAAACAAAAGGATAGATAATCACTAAGAAAATCGTTAAAGATGCTCTTCCAAATGCTGAACTACGCAATAGAGCTTGAGATTGCCTTATAGTTTCTCCAGAAGCAGTTAATTTGTGATAAACGAAAGCATAAGAAGCTATTTGTAATGGAGTGGTAATAAAAGTAGTTATGATAGGCAGTAAATAAATGACCGAAAAAGACAATAAACTAACTTCGCCTGTGAAGGAGGATGGTATTATAACGATAGAACTTATCAGAGATACGATTACCGATAATAAATTAATCAATAATAAGAGTAAGATGAGTTCTGGTTCAAAATTCTTAGTTACTGCAAAACTTTTTTTAATAGCCTCAATTGGACTTAGCCTTCTATCAAGAATAAAATAACTATAAAATTGCAACCTTATAGTCAATAAAATTCCAGGTATTATGAAAAATAGATAACCAAGTACAAGTAATACAAAATAAACAATAAAAGCAAATAAAAATTCTAAAAAAAGATTTAAATCCGAGAAAAGGTCAGAAACCTTGAATCGACCATTATCACATAACTTCAGCCCAATTCTAGTCGTTCCGATGCCTAGTACTATCTGGGCTAAGTAATTAGCAATACTAATAGTGAATTTAACTTGGGATGGGGATGCTTTTCCTATAATTGGGCTGTTAAATGCCTCAACTGGAAGGCCAAATACCTTACTTAACAATTCAATTATCGAGATTTGAAATGGTGGAATAAATAAGGTTACTAAGACTATTAAAATTCCCACAAAAAAATAAATGTTTCTGCGATTTGTCAAAGCATTTACAAATATTACAGATCCAAGCAGTAACTGTAATCCAAAAGAAGTACTGCGAATAAAGTTATTAAAATAGTTAAATAATTCTGAAGGAACTTTACCTCCTGCAAGTGAAAGGATTCCTTGTAAATTAATCAATCCTAATAACAAAAAGTTAAAAGATATCAAAAATAGTGACAATATTAGAAAGAAAACAAGATTTTTGCGCCATTTATCAAATCCGAATCGGATAGCTTCACCTACAGATAAGCTTTGGGCTGTCATACTAGATTTTCCTAATGTCTCATTTTTGAAACCTCTGGGGGGCGCAACTAGCAGTTGGGGGTGCAATGCGTTTTATCTCAGTTACTGACCCTCATCGAAACTGAGATTCCAACACAAAGTACTCAACTCAAAAACTTACACCCATGAATAGAATACAGGAAGACATCAAAAGATTCCGCAAAAGTCCAAAAATTTATCAGGAATTTTTTTAACAATATCTTCGCCAAAATTTAGAGGGTTAGGGCTAGATAAAAAAAGCTAAATTCCTCAGACGGTAAGGGTTTCACGCTTTTGAATTAGGGTTTAAACCCATAGCCCGAAACCCGCATTCTGCGGGCGTTCTAAAAAATTGGCGAAGGTATTGTTTTAAACCTCCATATTTCCCAGAGGGCATTGGTGGGGTTCAGCCGGGATCATACGTGATATGTTATGATAAAGTGCCTTTTGTCAATCAGTAAAAATACTCAAAATACCCTCTATGAGAATGATAATAGGGTGTGCGGAGAGGGGGGGGTAATGAATTCTCCCCCCTTCTGCCCCTCGGTCATAGCAAACTTACCGAGGAAATATTCGTAGATTTTCCCGAACGCATCCCCTGATAAATCGGTATCAATATCGATTTGGTTAAACTTTTTGAGCAGTTCGACCAACAAGGTGTTTTCAAAATAGTTATAATTTCTCGGCAGAATGTTCTTCAGTTCCTCATTTTCTGCCTCAATTGCCCGCATCGCCTCGTTAATTTCCTTACCAATATCTGCCCCTTCCGGTAAGTTGATCAACCGAGAGAATCTCGCTGACTCCGGCAGATACATCACCCCCCTGGCTTGATAATCAGCCTTGGTAATGCCCCTGCGCCCACTCCCCTTGTTTTTTAACGCCTTTTCTGCTTGGGTAAACTTCCAGTCCGCAAAGCGAAGAAAAATCAACCCCAATACTGGCACAGAGTATTCAGAAGACTTTAGCTTGGAGTTAGCCCTTAGTTCATCAGCAGCGTCCCATAAGCGTTTTTCTAGTTCTGTAGTGTTAGCGGGCATAAAGGAAGGGTCACAAAAACTAAGCAAATTTTTTGATTATAGGATGTTTCCATTATCAACAACCATAAATACAACCGTTTCGTCACAAAACAGTCAATTCATTTAGATTATTTGTTTACAGTAGGTCAAAGGAGTTCTGCAAACGCTTCAAGTTCTGCTGCCGTTGCAACCAATCCCTGTTGCGTTAGCGTGTCGAGATAGTCCTCGACGCTGTAAGGAGGATTCACAAGACGTTTTCGTATGGCACGAATTGCACCGCAGAAAACACCAGGAGCTAGATCCAATTGGTCTAGCAAAAAATCGTCTGGATGCTTGGCTTCTATGCCCAAGGGTTCCAAAATGGTGAGGGGAAAGTCTTTCAGGTTTTGCGTGACGATAACATCACATCTGCCAATAATAGCGGCAGCCAGAACGTGCCGATCATCCGGGTCTGGCAGGGTTAGCGAGGGGATGAGGCTTTCATAGCCTGTCACCAAGCAATCACGAGTCGCCCTGTCCATCTTGTCGCGTGTGCGTTCCAGGCTTGCCCTGTCTCGGTGTGGTTCGTTGCGAAGCAATGCTTCAATCCATTCCCTGTGAATATCTGCCGTCCATTTGGCCTTGAAAAGATCGGTGACAGCCAGTTGCAGCAGCACATCGCGCATCGGTGCTGGATAGAGGGTGTTTGCATCAAGAAGGGCGGTATAGCGGCTCACTGGCGGGTATAGCCCATGCCCTGTTCCTGGGCTTCACAGGTCAATTCTTCCAGCACCGCTGCACGTTCTTGGTCAATTGCTGTTTTGTAAGTCATTACATCTTCCATCCGAATCCGCCGATGTTTACCAACCTTGCGGTGTGGAATCGTTCCTTCATCAAGGAGCTTGATGAGAAACGGACGGGAAACGCCCAGCAGGTCCGCAGCTTGTACCGTGGTCAGTTCGGCATTTTCAGGGATGATTGTCACACCGCGACCAGCGGCCATTGCTTCGAGAATATCCATCAATAGGGCAAGGGCACCAATCGGCAGTTCAATCAGTTTATCCTGTTCTGCATCTTTGAAATGCAGAGTCAGCGGCTTTTTCTGCCGCACAACACGAGAAAGCTGCTGTCCAGAGGCACGGGCAATAGCCGCATCCTGTGCCGAAGGTGGCAAATGTCTATGGGCTAGCATGGTCATCGAAGCCTCCTTTCTTTTCTCAAGGCTACCAATAGTTGGCTAAAAATGCAATAAATGAATTAAATGAAATATATGAAATGACACTTCGCCTGCCGAGTTCTCAAGGCATAGGAGGAACAGTATCATCAATCTTCAAAGGGTTTGACACTCTGTAATAAAATGACTTTTTTGGATGCGCCCTCAGTAAAATAGAAAGAAAAAAATTGGAATGGCAGCAAAAAAATTACCATCACAGGAGCAACCGAAAGCCCAGCCCAAGCAAACCTTCGTTGCACTCAAACCCTTAAAGAAAGCGGAAGACGCGCCACCACCACCTGTGAAGGAGGTAGCATCTGAACCTGTAGTGGATGCACCCCTTGCCCACAAGTCCAGTAAGAAGAAGTCAACAGTCTCGGCAACGAGCGTAAAGAAGACAGAGGAACTGGTAGCCAAAAATACAATTGCCCCTCCATCTCAAGAGTTATCAAGAGCGCCTATTGCTGATACCCCTAATCTACATGAGTCAAAGGTCTCAGCTACGCGCACGTTGAAGACGAAGCAGCCGACGACAGCGGAAAACGCAGTTACACCTCCATCTCAAGAGGTATCTAAACTACGTATTGTTGATACCCTTAGTGTAAATAAGCCAAAGGTTTCGGCAACGCCCACCAACAAGATTGAGCAGTCGGCAGCGCAAAATGCAATTGCACTAAGCGCAGAGCCAGAGGCGATCGCATCGACTGCTCAAGATATACCCAACGCTCAACAGTCAAAATCAAAACATCAGCCAATCTTTCAAGCGATCGGTATTCTCGTTGGGCAAATCAAGTTCACAGAAAATCGAGGAATTGTAGTTGTTGAAGGCAAAGAATATCCACTTTTGTTCGCTCATCATCGACGCAAGTTCTATGATGAACTACGCTCACAAATTGAGTCAGACAACGAAGAACCAAGGCGACTGATTGTTTATCCGAAGATTACGCACTTCCCGAAGAGGGAAGAAGCATATCATGTCGGATTCCAATTGGTTGGTTTGGATAGGGGTTACGTTACCAATAGCATTTCCCAGCAGCTTCAAGATTTTGAGTTTAAGCTTTGTGGGTTATGGCAATTCATCCCAGTTTGCCCAACACCCTGTATCTCGGTTTTTAAGAACTTCTCCAAGGAACGGCTTTCATACATCAAGCAGATAGAAAAAGATAGGAAGGTCAGGTATCTTAAAGCATCGCACATTCCTTTAATGTGGCGTGGCGATACCAAACCATTCCGTTTTAATACTAAACTGACGGCATCCGAGCAAGGCCATCCGGCATTTGTGGAAGTGCTAGCGAAATTCGTGCCTGGGCGTGATGTATTTGAATTCAGTAAACTGCTAACAGAACCTACGGAAAAAGCTCCCAATTTTCTCAAAGCTGGCAAGGAGGATAAGGCGAAAGCATCGCAACTTAAGAAACAACGGGAGCAGACTAGCGAGGCTAGCATTGAAAGCAGTTAACTTTATATCGTCAGCAATGACAATATAAAATGAACAGCCTGGATTGAAGTTGGGAAATAGATCAGTGGGGGGAGGGCGCTTTTTTGAATCTAGGAGGCATCTAGTCTGCGTCGTCCCTCCGCTTTCAAGTCCTCAAGGGACAGAGTGGAGAACTGTTTCCTGTCAGCTTCAACTAGAAAAGTGAAAGTAAACTCCTTTTGTTCCTCAGAGAAACTCAATTGCTTTTTAATGCCATTTGCGTATGCTAAAAGATATTTTTTAAAGGCATTTTTGTGGAGGTTTGATGTTTGATGTTTACGATTTTCCCGCCGCTTTCAAGACACCTCACAACCCCACAAAGCCATTTTTTAGTATAAAATTCACACTTAATGACCAGGGGATTAAACTACCCTTATTCGGTGAGTGCGTCCAAGCAGGTTTTCCCAGTCCAGCGGACGACTGGCTTGAGGATGCAATAGACCTCAACCAGCATTTGGTAAAAAATCCAGCCGCAACGTTTCTCATGCGAGTAGCAGGGGATTCGATGAAAGATGCCGGCATCTTACATGGTGATGTAGTCGCGGTTGACCGCAGTTTGCAACCGAAACCAGGGCGAATTGTGGTTGCGTCCGTTGGTGGCGAATTCACCCTTAAACGCTTGTCGCGGTTGCGGGGAAAACTGTGGTTGATGCCGGAAAATGCTGATTATCAACCGATTGAAATTACCGATGACTTGGAAGTGGTCGCGGTGGGTGTGGTAGTCAGTGTCCTCCGCCAACTATAATTATGTTCGCGCTAGTCGATTGCAACAGCTTCTACGCAAGTTGTGAGCAGGCGTTTAACCCGGCTTTGCAGGGCTTGCCCGTGGTCGTGCTGTCAAATAATGACGGCTGTGTGATTGCGCGATCGCCTGAAGCAAAAGCCCTCGGTATCGGGATGGCTGAACCATACTTTAAGGTGAAACCCTTCTGCGACAAGCATCGGGTCGCGGTGTTTTCGTCGAATTATGAACTTTACGGCGATATGTCTGGGCGGGTGATGAACGTTCTAGCTTTCCTTACAACGGCGCTTGAGGTTTATTCCATCGATGAAGCGTTTCTTGATTTGTCGGGATTTGACTTGTTGGGTTTCGACCGCCACGCCCTAGAAATTACCCGAACAGTCAAAAAGCATACAGGTATCCCGGTATCGGTTGGGGTCGCACCAACGAAGACTTTAGCGAAAGTTGCCAACGAGTACGCCAAAAAGCACACGAAACACGGTGTCAAAGTCCTACACGGTGCAGCCGCCATCGATGAACACCTGAAAATAACGCCCGTCGGTGATGTTTGGGGGATTGGTCATAGAACTGAGGAGAAACTTAAACGGTTGGGTATTAGTACCGCCTGGGACTTTGCACAGATGGATGCCCGAATTGTCCGCCAGCAATTCGGGGTGGTGTATGAGCGAACCTTGCGCGAATTGCAGGGGTTCCCCTGCCTGTCTCTTGAGGATGTGCAACCGAAGAAGAATATTTGCTCGTCTCGGTCGTTTAGCCGGACTGTGACTGCCCTTGGTGAACTTGAAGAAGCGGTTGCCCTGTACATGAGCCGCGCTGCTGAGAAACTTCGCGCCCAAGGCAGTTACGCGAGAAGTGTAATGGTGTTTATTCATACCAACCGATTCCGGGTCAAAGAACCGCAATATGGCGCGGTGAAAGTGTTTGAGTTACCGAACCCTAGCAACGATACTCCGGCGCTGGTTGCTGCCGCTAAAACCGCATTAAGACGTGGCTTCCGGCAGGGGTTCCAGTACCAAAAGGCGGGGGTATTTCTGCTCGACCTGGTTCAAAGTGATGAACGTCAATTCGACTTGTTCACCCCTGCGCCTGATATGCGGCGAGAAACGCTGATGGCGGCGATGGACAAGCTCAATCGTAATTACGGACGGCATCAAGTGTTTTTCGGCACTGTGGGGCTAAAGCAGGATTGGCAAATGCGGTGCGACAGGCGATCGCCAAGATATACTACCCGCTGGCAAGAGTTGCCTGTCTGTCGTTAAATAACGGGAGAGGATGATTTCTCCAAAAACGATAACTAAAAAGCTTGTACAGTTTTAATTGGGACAATGCGTTTTATTTTAAAATATTTAAAACTTTTTACAATTGTGGTAATGGCTCAAAGAAAGTATTCTGCGTCAGAATGATGAATAATTCAGCCTAATTAAGTAGATTTTATTTATGTCTTCTAATGAAGATAGTAACTGGGATTTGTCCGTTGATGACCGTAGTGGTCAACGGATGCTCGTTGTCGAGGTGAAAACCAAACGCAATGCCTCGCCAGAGTGGGCTGCCCAGCTTCGGCGCAATATCCTCGCCCACGGTACTTTTCCTATTGCCCCTTATTTCCTGATGGTCTTTCCAGATCGCTTCTACTTATGGACTGATGCCGATGATCATCTAGATCAGAGCGAACCCAACTATATTATTGATGCCCGCCCTATTCTCCAGCCCTATTTTGAACAGGCTGGGGTAGGTGAAGACCAAATCAGTGGTCAGAGCTTTGAACTAATTGTGGCATCGTGGCTTGGGAGAATCATTCATGCTTCAGAACCCTTTGCAGATACCGATGCATCGCAGCAATGGCTGATAGAATCAGGGCTATATAATGCTATAACGGGGGGAAATTTTGAGCATACGACTGCTGCGTGAACATTTACGTTGAAACCAACTTTGTCTTAGAACTAGCCTTTGGGCAGGAACAGTTTACTAGCTGCGAACAAATTTTGCACCTTTGTGAAGCGGGGCAGAGTCAACTGGTCATTCCAGCTTATAGTCTGGCTGAACCACATGAAAAACTCAGCCGTCAAGCCAAAAGCCGCAAAGAAATCCAACAAGCCCTCGATGCTGAGTTGCGGCAACTTTCACGCACAGCTTCTTACATGAGTCGTATCCGTAGTATTCAGGACATTGCCTTGTTACTGGTGCAGAGTAATGAGGAAGAACGAAAGCGGTTTGTGGAGTATCGGGAACGACTATTGAAAATTGCACAAATCATTCCCCTGACTGCCGATATCCTCACCGAGGCAGCGGCATGTGAGAGTCCTTACGATCTCAGCCCTCAAGATGCCCTGGTTTATGCATCAGTTATCACGCACCTGCGCCAACGCTCACCAGCGGCAGCGTGTTTCCTCAACCGGAACTCCAAAGATTTCGACAGTCCTGACATCGTTGATGAACTTAACAGATTGAATTGCAGGATGATACCGAGGTTTGATCAGGGCTATGCTTTTATTCAATCACGTCTGTCGCCATAGTGATTATCGATGACGGCTTACGCTGCCTTTATAAGGTGCTTGATAATCAGTTTCAACTTGGAAGCGTTGGACGGGCATAAAGCAAAAGGTAGCGTTGCTCTCAACTGTCTCAAAATTTTCACACTCTCTTCGCCTTGCTATCAACGTCACTGTCACTCATTACCGCCTGTGTCAAAACTTCTGAGA
This sequence comes from Tolypothrix sp. VBCCA 56010, assembly GCF_050875635.1. Lineage (NCBI taxonomy): Bacteria > Bacillati > Cyanobacteriota > Cyanophyceae > Nostocales > Tolypothrichaceae > Tolypothrix > Tolypothrix sp. VBCCA 56010. The sequence goes on along the minus strand of NZ_JBPAOH010000039.1, from coordinate 40,026 downwards.
TAATAGGCTGTTGTCATTCATGTTACAGCAGCAGTGAAAGTTGACCGTCACGGGAAAGCCAAAGTACTGACTCAAGAAGAGATTCAACCCTACTTTATAAATAGAGGCTCATCTAAGACAATAAGAAATGGGATTAGGGACTTTCGTAAAACTAATCCTCAAAAATTCAACATGCAAGATTAGCTAGTTGGATATTCGTCCTCATGAATTGATTTTTGTTGTGGACTTGCAAACCAGCCAAATTCTTTCTGGGCATACTTTAACTGTTTTTGGTCTTCGGCTGTCCAGGTTTCTTGATGCAGATAAAATATATCCAAGGAAAACCCCTTACCAGGTTCATATTGCTCAGTCCCGATACCAATGACAGTTTTACAATTCTGTTGCAACCCTCGCACTACAAAGCATCTTCCCTCTAACTCACTAACACGGGATTGTCGGTTTTCTCCGTGCGGTTTTGCCAAAAATACATAAGCTATATTGGATTCCGGTGATGTTAGGGTTCTTGACTCAATTCTACGTTGAGCAGCCAAATCCATGAAATTTTTAAAGTATTTTCCTAATATTCGGCGTGCAAATCGGGGTTCTCTTGCCATTGTACGCAGCGCAAGTTCGGATTGATTTAAATCAGGATCGAATTCTAAATTATTGTTCAGGAGATCCTCAATTATATTTTCAAGAAGCCTATCCCATATATAACTGTCTCTATCAGCTTCTCTTTTCTCCTTGTATTCTGGTTTCTTAATTATCTCATCCCAAATGTTGCTTCCCACAACAATGACATCGAAATCCTGTGGGTAGGAGCGTCCATTAAATATGTAGTAACCTAAAAGGTCTTCTTCATATCCCTCAAAGACGGTATGCTTGCCAGAATAATATAAATTTTCCTTATCAATAAGGTATTGCACAAAATCCGTTATTGTATCAAGTTCTCTTAGTATTGTTTCAAAAGAAACCCTATCGAATACATGAACAAATCCCTTGCCGAAATCACCAAATTGAATTGGAACCTTATCATCTCCACCCAAAGCGACAGCAACACGATGGATACGCTGCACGTCTGATAATGGAAAGGGTAAGCCTTGGCTTTCATCGCTTCGGATCACATGTGAAGTCGATTTAATCCGTTTTTCAGCGCCATAAATTTGGTCTACTGAACCTTCAATAGCTTTCCTAAGCCATCGTTGCCAATCTACTTCAATATTGCCACTATCGGTTAGCTTAATATCTTTAACACTGATAATAATAATATCTGGTTCGCAAACAATAAGGATGTCACATAGTTCTTTAGAATTCTTGCCTCTAGGGTTTGCGTAACTCCAGAGAGAAAGGAAAGATTTATGGCAGACTTGGTAAACAAATTCTTCTGAATCGTTAACAGGTTTTTTCATATTACGAAGATTACTAAAAATTAAAGAAAGTCGAACTATTGAACTCTACGAGTAAATACCAGCAGAGTAGTTTGATTCAACATTTTCAAAGTTTAATCAAACCTTGAACTGAAAGGCTTAATGCAGAATAAAAAAGCTTGAAACCCGCCGCAGAAGACGTGGATTTTTTAATGGCCGCTGGGCAAACGGACGTGCCTGTACCCCCTACCCGTAAATCCCATACCCCTGCCCAAGATATGATTCATAAATATGCTGGTACAGAACGCGGCACTTTTGTTCGTACAAATCAGAGGAATAATTTGCTGGTAACTGATCTAGCATATTCTTGATTACCACTTCCACGCCTGCCCCGGTTTGTTGGCGTTGCGTCCCTTGCGGGTGAAGTGAATAATTAAGTTTAGCCGAAATGCTTATGGAAACTAGCTTTCATCGTTAGTATCTAATTTTACCTTTTTGGCACGTAGACACCTATAACGCGTTAAGTTCTCCAAATGCTTCGCCAACGAGTAAAAAGGAGATTTTTCTAGAAGCTTTATACAGCAAGACTTTTAAAAGTTAAGTGGCGGCAAATGACAGACTCGCTGATCCCACCCCTATTAACAGCTCACTCTATAGGCAGCGGTGGAAGGCCCGTGAATGCTTCGCCAACAGTTATGTAAGGTTTAGTGAATATGCCTGGAATCGCGCTGTGTGTAGGGTATGGTAGCTGGATTTTATTAAGCCCTCGTCTGCTCCCCAAGAAGAATAAGCGTTGCCGCAACTGTGGTGTTCCGTAGTCTGCTGCTAACAGCACACCTGTAGTGACTTCATAGTCAAGCGACTCCATACGTTTTATGATCTCTTTAAAAAGGTTGCCGTTACTGACTCCTCTTAAATTTGCAACATTCTCCATTACAAAGAAGGCAGGCTTTAAGTCATTCACAAATCGAATAAACTCAAAAATCATTTGCCCTCGGTCATCATTCATACCTTTCTGCTTACCCGCCTGACTAAATGCCTGACATGGTGGTCCTCCAAAAACTAGATCCGGTCTTGAGTCATCGTTGGTTTCCTTTTGCCAAACCTCTAAAGGGTTCATGATATCTACAATATTTTGATGAATCACTTGGCAGTGCCCATTATAGTAACCATGTAAAGTGTCGCAGGCATCTGACCAAGAATCTATAGCTATTCGCGTCCTAATTAGGCCAGTTTCATCAGCACCTATATCCATACCACCAGCGCCACTAAAGAGACTCATCGCGGTTAAACTTTGGCTTGGCTTGAACCCGACAACTTTTGCGTGTTGAGCAACCTGGCGAAATACTGCATTTGCTAATGGAACAGGGACAGCGTTACCAACTTGTAACTGCGTGCTTGTAAGCGTGCCTTTAAATTTTAAGCTATCAGGAAAACCTTGTAGCCTTGCAGCCTCTCGAACCGAAATATAGCGGTTCTCATAAGGGTGAACGAACTTGTTAAAAATATATCCAGTTACTGTTAGCGATGGTTTTTCAGGATTGAGCCTAATAATTCTAAGATTTGGTCCACCTCGACGATTTGGATCTTCCTTAACGTAGTAGCGAAAACTTTCATGCCAAAGGTCTTCTGGTAAATCTTGCATTTTTTGCCCTATTTTTAAGGCATTAATACGTCGCTGTACATCTACTCCTACCCGCCGAGCAACGTGATTAGCTATGAAATTATCCCTTTGCTTAAAATTTAAAATTTTCAGCGATCCAATTGTCTCTTGCATAAATTTCTGTAAAGGAAATGATACCATCAAACAGGTTATACAGGTCTTGTTCGGGAGGCAACTGACCTACTTTGCTAACTGCTTTGTTGCTGGTTTGCGTCCAAACGATATCTTGAAGATCTTTCAGATAGGTGTCGTAGTGACGAACTGCGTGAATATTAGAAAGTAGGGCCGTCTTTATAGTAACTTTACTCTTTGGTTTCGCTGACGCGCCAAGCTTTAAAACTTGATATATACCTTTCTTAATGTCGTCTGTTCTATCCATTCCCATGCTGGATTTACCATCGGAAACTGATTCAAACCCCTCACCGCTATTTCTAGTAGGCCAGCTTACTGGTCTAGGAACTGGTTGCCCACAGGCATTAGTCAACCAATAAACAGAATCTGGGGCAGCCCCCCTAATCCACTCGCCCCTGCTGTATGCGGCGAAGGCTCTCTGCCAAAATTGAAAGTAGCGTCCGAACATTTGTTCATCTTGGCTAAATACGCGTTGAATTTGAGAATAAGACCAAAAGTCTGTTTGTTTGCTAGGTCTTACTCCCAAAGATATAAGCTCAAGTCTCCATTTTTCTCCTTCAGGTTGCGGGATTAGAAGGTGAAACTCAGATTTTTCTAATGATGAATTGTCAAGAGGTCCATGCGAAAGATTAATCACTTCGCCATCATCATTCAAGGCAGTTTGAATTTCGCATGGAACTGCTAGAGCAAGAGTAGTGAGTGGAGCAGCCTTCGCTTCAGCCATAAGAACAATATCGTTCTGATTATCCCATACAACAAGATCTATTGGTTCAGCACCGCGCAGCACTGTCAGACTTCGACCACTCCGTTCAAAAAGACGAGCTAGAAAGACTCCTAGCAACTTTCGCGTGATTCCACCTATGGTACCAGAACCAGGCTTATTCGCTTTATGAAAGTGAAATTCGCCGTTTAGTATACAACGAGTGCATGTATTAGTGAATGGATAAATTAGCAATGGTGAACTGGTTGGGCAGTAAAGCCATCCCTTAGAAGTGATCTTTTTATAATATTCTGCGGCAACAAAGAGATCAAAAGCAGCGGCAAGAGAATGTCCCAGTAGTGAAGGATTTGACTCAGAGTTTTTGAAAGCAAGTTCGATCAGCAGATTAGCAAGCTCTTCCTCATACTTATTCAATTCAATAACCGTTGCTTTCTTAAGCGCCTTCTCTACCCACTGAGGATCTTTTAGAAATTTTTCCTCGTTATCATCTATCCCAGGAGTTTCAGGAGCGTTTGAACTGTTTTTCTTAGTTGCCATAATTATTTGTAGACCAAAATTTTTATCGAGTGCGTTTTTAGCTTAATGGGGTAAAAGGTATTTGGTACAACAAAACCAAAACCTTATCCTAAGAAATTTTTATTTTGGCCCAGTTGAGCGAAGCGATCTGACTAAGCACTGCGGGGTATCTAACAACGCTGACCGATTCATCGGAAGCAGCGCTCGGTCAGCAACTGGTATCACAGAAACGGGCGGCTTTGGCGTTATCCGCTCTCTGCCGTGCTGTCCTGTAGCCCGACTTGAGCGATAATGAACTGTTGTCGTCAGTGTGAGGGCAACGGTGAAGATTGATCGGCACGGTAAAGCAAAAGTCTTGAGCCAGGAAGAAATCCAGCGTCTTTTCTCGGAGGGGTTGTTGACCCTGCGTGACCGAACGCTGTGCGCGGTAATGCTATATACCGCCTGCCGCGTTCGGGAAGCCGTCACCTTGAGTATTCGGGATGTCTACGACACGAAAAGACGGGTCAGACCAGAGTTGATCATCCGCAAGGGCAACACGAAAGGTAAACTTGATACCCGTACCATCCCAGTCATGGATGACCTGCGGCGATATTTAGAAGTGTATCAACCAAAACCCTCCGCTGATGGCTACCTGTTTCCTGGTAGCTGGGGGCGGGGGCATTTGCATGAGGAATATGCGTCCCTCATCTTTCGGTCAGGATGCAGGCGTGCGGACATCGAGGGCGCTAGTACCCACAGTTGTCGGCGCACCGCATTAACTATCATGCATAGGAATAATGTACCACTTAGGGTCATCCAGGAAATCAGTGGGCATCGAAACTTGGAGCAGTTACAGCGGTATCTGGAGGTGGAACAGGAGCAGGTGCGGGGAGCAATTGCCATGCTGAGTATCATCTCGCCCGTCGATACGAACCTCATCGCTGAGGAAGCTTGGAGGGCTGCCGAGGCGGAAAAACTACCCAAACAGATCAGGAAACAGCGTTTTACCGATCGCTCCCCATCCCCGCCGTTTTAATCTGTCTAGGTTCGCAACAAACCATTCTCGTGCCTCGTGCCAAAGCAGCAGTGAACCTAATTGCGCTAAAAGTATTCGCAAGGCAAGCTCCTCCATCTCCTGTCGCTCGGCAGGGGTTAGTTTCAAGTTGTGTAAGAAACCATAGGATTTCACCCATTTTTTTGCCTCCGATAGCGCTCTTAGTCTCAACCTTATTGCTTGGCAATATTCTGACGGGGTATAGCTTGTGCTATCGTCTGCTGCCTCTGAATCATCGGCTAATGGTTCCGGTGGTGGAGAAACCACAGCGCTTGTGAGCAAGTCGGAGAAGGCCTCGCTCTTGATCGTTGGTACGTCAGCTTTGGGGCAATTCTCAAAAGTAGACGTTGGTGTAGAAAGCTGTGTAGAAACCTCGGTCACGGGTGCTTGCGAATCATCAGCTAAAGGCTCCGGTGGTGGAGAAACTACAGGAGTTGTGTGCAAGTCGGAGGAAACCTCGCTCTTGATCGTTGGTACGTCAGCTTTGGGGCAATCCTCAAGGGTAGATGCTTGTGTAGAAAGCTGTGTAGAAACTTCGGTTATGGCTGTTGGCGAGTCGGATTCGATTATGGGGTCGTTGATAGCAATTTCGCTATTAATACTGCTATCAGGAATCGTTTCAATTGTGGTAACAGGGAATTCGGTCATTGATAAGGCTGGCTTATTGTTTTGAAAAATTTCGCCGCCGGAAACTATAGATTGATTTTGCTTATCAGTTGTTGATTTTGGATTTGAAATAAATTGTTTTTGATTTTTAATTTCTTCTAAAGAATCAGTTGCAGGTTGTTGATTGAAAATAGATTTTTGATTTTCAATTTCTTTTGCCTGCGGCAAATACAAAACCTTCATTATAGGGGGGGGTGTGTAAATCGCCGAATTATCGCGCTGAATGGCTTGCTGGCTAAGGGATTGCGGCTCAATATCTTCCAACCACGGATCTGGCAATTGAGGATATTTTTCGGGTTTTTGGCAGTCTGAAACCTTTACCAGTGGAGCATTTACACTCTCTTCTACTGCTGCTGGCTCATGGGCGGGATGCCACAAGGCTAGGTATTCTGGCTTATGGAGGGTTGTTTGCGACCCCCCTACCCCGTATATTGCTTTTGATGCTGCAATAATTGCTTTAGCGCGATCTGCGACGCTGTTTGGAAAATTTCCCTGCTCTTTCAATGTCGAAATTACTTTGGCGATGCGGTCAAGCGTTTTCTGATGCCGTTCAAGGTTGGGACAAAACGGCACGACGTTGTTAACATCTCCAAACTGTTGCCGATAAGTACATAGGCGATTGGGAATGGACGGATAAGGGGTATAATATTTCTCACAGCTTCGGGCGCGGTCTCTTGCTCGTTGCCGGATTTCGTGTTGGTGGCGGCACCAAGTTCGGTAGCCAGGAGCGGCTTGAGAAGTTTTAACCATAAAATCTACGAGTTCTTCGCCTTTCAAGCTAAGAAACACAATGCCATAGCACCCCATATGCTTTAAAAGTTGGTTGGTTTGATGGAAACCAGTCCAACCCATCTGGAAGATTTCTTCTAAGTGGAGCTTCCACAGGGTAGCACCCTTACCAGGCTTGGGTTTAGGGAAGAGTTTCTTGGCTTGGGTTTTGGCGTGGGCGATGGCTTGATCCAGTGCGGCATCATCTTGACCCGAAGCTGACCATTCAGCAGCATCGAGGAAATCTTCCAAGTTGTTGCTGTACGGTTGCAATTCCTTATCCAGTATGAAAGACCCTGGCTGGAGGGGAAGACGATGGGCTTTGAAGTCTGTCGGTTTATCCGTGCCGTAAGGCTTGGTGTTGGGGAATTGTTCCAGATGCCCGTCTTTTATACTAATTCCCTTTTGCAACAGGGCGAGAAATACCGCTACTGCAAGATAAAAAGAATTACGTTTATTTTTGAAGAAATAATAAATGTGGATGCCTGTGCTGAAGCTGGACTGGATGATCACCGGGCGGCACAAGCCAATGTCTTCCATTGCGGCGAGAACAGCTTTAAAGTTCTCTAAGCTGTTAGCTGGGTGATTATTACCGCCGACATCCGCATCCAGCAGCAGGTAATTTGTTTCTGTGCCGAATCGTAATCCTAGTAATTGGTCAGGGTTTTGGTACAGGCTCCACAGGTTGCGGGGCTGTAGAGGGTAACGGGTTTCTGTCGTCCATTTGGGGCGCTCTCCGGCTGGGGGTGTGGGCGCGTTAATGAAGTGCCAAGGGTGATGAAAATATTCGAGGAATTTTTGCCCTAAAAGACTGTCCGGTAAGACTCCCTGGACGATTTGAATCTGGGGTTGGTTTTGAGGGTTGACGGGTTCGGAATTTGTCGGTTCTTGGCGCTCTGGAACAATCATCTTTTCTTTCCTTGAAAATTGTTGTTCAGCAGCAAGAAGAATTTACATCGCTTTGTCATATGCTATGATGAACTCAATTGATCGAATGCGGATCATAGGCACAGATAAGAGTTACGGGCTGGTAGTACAGACCGTGTTATTCTCTTGCTGTTAATTGGTGTTGAAATAAACACAAAGGAAGCCTGAAACCTAAAGGATTTCCAGCGCCATGAAGAAAAGGAACCTGTTGCCTGACGGGATTCCAGCAAACAACAAACACAATGGGTCCAAATCGAGTGGCATCGATTCCCTTGTTTATTTTTTGGTACATTACAAGCATACCCCAAAAGGAAGTTATTTTCTCTTGGGGTATGTCATTTTGTGTACCAAATCTCTCGTAAGGAAGATTCATTGTCACTTATCTTCAAAATCTGGGCAACTTTCCCCCTCAGACAGTCGGTCGGATGAATGCCACAGTTTAGAAAGTTTTTACCAGACGATCGCCCGTGATAATGCTGGCAAGTCATACATACTGCACAAACTGGCTGAACTTCGTCTTCGTCATCGAAATCGATGAGCTTGAGAGCGCAGTGAGGGCAACAAGTGATGCTGCGTCCAGCGTCTGACCATAGACAAGTCAGGGGCTGCCAGTATTCAACCGCCTTACCATAACGGTTGTGACGTGTTTTTGAGGTCAGGAAGTAAGGGTAACTGCATCGGTGAATCTCGATTGCACCATCAGTGTTTTGGTCACGGGACGCTGCCAAGTAAGCGGGGTCAATATCCCAGCTTTGTTCTAGGGAAACCAGGTCAGGACAACCGTTTTCATCAACTTGCCATAACTGACCCTCATGCCACTGCCTCACCGCGTAGGAGGAATAATCATGGCTGAGATTTTCAAATTCGTTTTTCTGCCATGCTTCTCGATAATCAAACGTTCGCCACCGGATTACCAACTTTCTACAAAGTGGGTAGGTTTGGATGATGACGTACTCTCCTAACTGTAAAGAATGACCCTCGTAGGTAGCTTGCTGGTGTGGGTTTATGTTTTTCAGACTATCCATTGTCGTCAATGCCTCACCTCGATTTTTATTCGTCGGCGCGATAACGAAGTTAAAGCTCCGCTTATCGCCCGTCTTCTGGCTTTTCAACTAACATTTGAAATCTGTCCGTGACGCAAAAATTATTTAAACAGAAATTTTCCTAATTCGTGATACTTTTTATTCGATATTTCCTAATAGAAATGAGCGCGATTAAGACAGATTTGTTCATAGGAAATAGTGTCCGGTGGCTGTTCAAGGTTTACAACACCAGGACAGGTGTCCTCTAGGTGTTACTAGGCTGTCCTCAAGGCGGGACATGCTGTCCGGCAAGATGTCCCGGACTCAGGGACATCTGTCCTGTCTATCGGGGATACCACGATAAGCACTTTTCCCTGTCCCGGACAACTTCACATTTTTAGCAAACGGATGTCATTGCCACCGCGTGACTCGCCTATCTTTGCTTGGACAATCTCATCAATAGCATCCTTTGTTTCTTGAGCATTTAAGGTTCTATCATGCCGATATATGTCCCTTGCGGGTAAAAAGTGTGATGCCGTATAGTGATTAAGGCTGTCGTTAAGGATTTCCTTAACCGCTTGAATTACCTTTTGGGCTTTTTCGGAAAGTCTGGACGTAGTTTGTTCTTGGGGAGAGGTTAGGCGATCGCTCTGGGGAATTTCCAGCTTAAGCAGGTTCTCCAGTTGTTGCTTCGTAGTTGCCGTATGGCTATCGGCTGGTTGTACAGGGAAAGTGTCTTCCACCAGTTCGGGGAAAAATTTGAGCAGCGTCCTGGCTGGGTCTGGCTGTCCGTTGACGGGATGATTTTCCACTTTCATCCACCCTGGCATCATCCCAATTTCACCGTCCTTGATGACCTTCTCAAAGGCATCTGGGTCGGCTAAAAAGTAGCGTCCTGTGGCAACAGAAATCCGCTTCAGGGCTGATACGGGGATACTGGTGCTTTCGCATCCGATGAAAGAAACACCCGATTTAAAGGTGTCAGCCATGCCGTTTGTGTTTTTACCCACCCAAGTTGATAAATGCTTTCCGTGCAGCACAACAAAGATTTGAGCGCCTTTTTTGTTAGCGCGAGTCAGCAAAAACCGAATCATCCACTGCTTCTGGGTGTCGTCTAGGTAGTCGGACAAGGCTACGGCTTCATCAATAACCAAGATAATGTCCTGGTAGATTCCCTGCGTGGCGTTGTCCATTTCTTTGAGGTAGTTGTACAACTCAAGAGCTACCTTGGCATCTGCTTCTGCCCCATCCAGTTTAGGGTAGGTTAGGCGACAAATTAGGCGATCGCATTGAAAGGGGAAAATGTCATCTCCAGCAGTAAAATAGTGAATTTTTGTTACTGGCTCAAGTGCTTTACTGAGGATCGCTAGGATTGCTATCAGCGTCCCTTTCCCACCGCGCTGGTTGCCGCATATAATCGTGATTTGGTCTTTAATACACTTCGCCAGGTCAAAACCACTGCGGTTCAGAGCGTCAATGAGGGCAATGGCTCTTTCCCGTAAAGGTAAGGAAAGCATTGTCAATATGTCTGGAGGCTGAATACTTGTCGGCGTTTTCGGCAATGGTGCGGATTCAGCGTTGGGAGGCTTAGGCAATTCGATGAAAGCTGGTTTTGGCAACTCTATAAATGTCGGCTGGGGAACGCTTTGGAGAACTTGCGGCAATGGTTGCTGTAGCATCTCAACGTGCTGATAATTGATGCGGGGATCTGGGGTAACAGTAGCAAGATGCTCGTGTAGCTGCTGAACGGTCGGAAAGCCTCCTTTAAAATTTATGAAGTTGTCCAGTAGCCACCGATACGCATAAAATCGTTTTCCTGGCTCCACTTGGTGGAGAAAATCAGTCAAAATATTGGTGTATCCCCGTATCATGACGAATTCATACCGCTCTAAGGGTTCCAGGTGATTCATCAAGTCAACAATTTCATTTTTATCCGAGAACCATTTTTCGCGTGCCTCACTGTCCCCCATCGCTGATAAAAACTCTAGGAAATTACCGCGTATAAAAGGAATCGGGGCAAAGCTGTGGGAATTATTGAGGTCGGATGCTACTGCCCATACATAACCGATGCCGGCGATCAACGCCCCAACAGGAGCGAGGGGACTTGTAGCATAACAGATTGCGCCCACAGCACCGCCTGCCAGCGTCAGAAGCTTGGACAGGTTCATGCCTACCCGCTCTTCTTTCGCCCTCATCAACAGTTGATCCTGACGCTCTACAAGCCAGGAAGCGATTTTCCCAGCTTCCAGATATTCGATGACGGGGTAGTTTTCACGCAACCGCGCTGTTTCTTTTGTACCCAAAGGCGGTATTGGGACACTTGAGGGAGATTGTTGAACAACACAATGTTGATGGTCAGGCGGTTCTATTTCATGATTGTAAATATTCATGTACTGATTCTCCTTAACATGGAGCTAGTCTTTGAAAAATGGGGAGGGTTTATTAAAAAAAGTTATGTTGTTCTTTGAAAAGTCGCGTTACGCTCCGATTAGTCTGTAGGGTGCGTACCCTCCCCGTTTTTTTCCGGTAAATTCGACATAGTGAACGCTACCCTTTGCGTATGAAATCCGGGCAAAGGTATCTTTTATTTCTTCGTCAGCTTCCAAATGGTAAAGCCGATTTCGCCAGCCATCATGGAGGTAAGGTTATAAAGAAGACACGCTAGTATTGTGCCGGGATTGGTGTACCGAAAAGGATTGCGGCTAACGAAGGTGGTGGCTAAGTCCAAAACCCAGAAGAATAGAGCGATAGCGCCACCAGCGTGCCGTTCCCGCATCCCCGCTACTTTATAATCTCCCCATAACGCTTTGGTCAGGTCGATGTTGCCTTGGGGTTTTGTGCCTAGGGTGTATTGCTTGCTGGCTTCAAACTCGTTTCTAGCTTGGTCTGGACGTTTACCCCGCAAGGTTCGGGCTTCCATAATCTGAATTAGGGCGGAAATGCCAAGGGATATCCAGAACAGAAAGTTAAACGGAAGGGTCAGCCACCCGATCCAGCCAATCCACGTCCGTTCATACCAAGGAAACAAAGGTGTCCCTTGAAACAGTGTTTGCCAAACGCTATCCGTACTGAGCAGTGTTCCGGTAAAGAAGCCCAGCGCTCCCAAAATGCGTGTCCCGCTGGAACCGGGAGTGACAAACTGCCCCAAAATGTAGGAGACGAAGGACACGGGAATCGAGATTATATCAACGACCCAAGTAGCAACGACTTCGACATAATTCGATACACTCTTTTTCTCTGACTGCTGCTTTTCTGAGGAGGATTCAGTATTGTTGGTTAATGCCATTTTTGTTTCTCCCTACATGACGGGTAAATTGCTACAGGCATTTTTATGGCGATGCTTCCAGCGCCATTGACGGTGTTCGATTCGCCCGATGCAAACACCTGCGGTGTCATAGACAAACACGGTTTCGTCCTCTAACCAGCCTGTGGTTTCCGGCTTGGGGTCATGCTTTGGGTCATCGTAATAGCGTCTGATTTTCAGCTTTTGCCCGTTGGGAAGTACCCCTGCCTGTGCTAAGGTGTCTGCTGTTTGTCGGCGCTGTTCGATGCGGGAACGTTCGATTTGTTCGCTGTTTTCAATTTGCATCTCCGCATGAAAAGCATGGAATTGGGCAGGCAGTTTGATAAACAATGGAGTTGCTATGCACGCTAGCCCGATTAAGCCGAGGGTGGCTTGCTTTTGGTATTTATTCGCTCGTGACATAGTTTTTGGGTTGGTGATTGTTAGGGCGGAACTCCCGTCCCGAAGCTATGTTTTTACTGGGGGGTATTCCCCCAGTGATCCTGTAGCTATGAGATGCGTTTAAGCTGGGCTACAAGTGCTTCTATCAATCCCAGCTTTGAACTGTCAGGGATTTCGTCAAAGCGTTCGATGACTTCTTCTATCTCGTCGTCATGTTCACTGTCTGCTTCTGAATTTGGGTCTTTTTCAAAGAGGTTTTCTGCTAACGCTCTTAACATCCACAAGCGTTGTGCGTTGTTCAATTTCTCGAATGTTCCTCCCCAAGCCTCAACCATTTCTTGGAGTAGTCCGTCTTCGTTGGGGAAGTTTCCGCAGTAGTAGCCTAAAAATTTAGCCATGTTTTAAAATCAGTGTGAAGTGTTGTTTTCGCTTTTTGAAGACTGCATTCTGATAGAGGCGATCGCTTATTAATCATCCGAACCACAGGCAACATTAAGCACCACAGCGGCAAAGCCAGTGCCTAACAGTCCAGAAAAGGACAAGATTGCAGTGCCCGTGTGAAATTTTGTAGCATTGGCAAAATATTCAGCTTTGGTAGTTTCCCCGCTTCCGGATGCCATCAAATGTAGTCCGTAAGCGCCAACCGCACCGATACCAAAAGCACCCGTACACGCTAGGGACAATGCAGCAATATTAGCTAGGCAGCGATCCATAAAAGCTGCTTTTTTTAGTTGATGGACTTCGTAGATCAAGCAAGGTTTACAATTCGTATCGTCCGTCAAGCTGTTTACAAATTCATCGCTAGTAGTCATCTTTCCACCTCAAAACAGTTTCATTTGAATGGCGTTGTTATCAACAACTTCGGCTTTTATTGTCATTCCCTCGACTTCGTAACAACGGGTAGTTAACTTGTTGCGATTCAGCTTTAAATCCGTGCTTTTACGTTGTCCTGGCTGGGGACGGAACACATATTGAGGATGTTTTATGGAGTCGGTTTTGTACAAATATCGGTACAAAACGCCGTCTATCTGATAGCATTTGCTGCTGCTTAAAAGGGTACTGTCCCATACCTGATGTAGTTGCATTTAATCACCTCCCTCTGCTACATAGTTGAATGCCCAACCCAATGCACTTTCAGCATCACCCAGACTCATTTCTCCAGTAGCAATGGCACTCTGGCATAGATGCTGAAAAATTTGTGGGTTCTTCACTTTGAAATCTTGCAGTGCTTGCATAATCTTCTCTAAATCCTCTAAAATTCTCCCTTCTGTACGGTTATCGAGTTCGAGCGAACTGTTGAGTGTCATGTTTTCCTTCCTCTTAAAACTTTGAAGGTTTGGTCTTGACTGGAAGTTACAAAGGGAATTAAGGCAGTAGGTATACCAAATCGAATATCCTCTCCAGTCCGCGATTAAACCAGTCAAGCGGTGAAACAATCGCATACAGAAAGCGATACATAAGTTTTTTCTCCTCTTGAGATAAATTGGGATTCAGTTGTTTAATGATGTGGCTTTGCTCTTGTCGGGGAAGTTTTTCAGCAATTTTGAGTAAAGCCAACAGAGCAAGAGCATCAGCTACAGCGGTAACTCGTTCGCTTGCCGCATAATCTCTAGTGCGATCGCCATATGGCTGTTGGCTTGCTGTCCTAGCTTTCCCAATGCTTCAGACTGGGACTGGATATTGTTTTTTGATTGAGCCTGTAATCTGGTAAACTTTTCTTGGATGTCTACGGATAAGCTGCCAGCTAATTGGTTAAATCGCAGATTTGTTCTTTGGCTCAGGGATTCCAGCATGGAGTACCAGACGGTATCAGCTATTTCAATGCCGTCTAAGTGTGCATTGACTTGATGAAGTTCCAGCAGGGTTTCTTTAACACCCGATAAAACTTGCTGGCTATACTGAATTGGCGGAATCGAATCAGTTGGTCGCGTTGGTGCAAAATTTGTACTTTGCGACTGATCAATTGTTTTCATCAATGCTTTTGGCTGGTTTAAGACTTGTTTTACAAAGTCTCGGTACTGCTTTAAAATAGTCTTGCTTATCGTTGTTTCAGCTTCTGGATCATTGAGTTCTTCTGGGACTTCTGCTCCTTGTTGACTCAAGGCTTGAGCAAATTCCAACAAACCTAGGTTCAAATCGTCAAGCGACTTCAAGCCCAGAAGTTCCAGTGCGTCTTGCTTGTCGATGTTGTTGCTGTTCGATGTATTCATTAAAAGCTGCCTCGCTAAATAGTTGTTGGTTCTGAAAAATATGTTTCTCTAGCCCCTTTTCGGTACGGTACTTTTTGCGAAGCGATCTCACCTTGAGTAAAAGCCAAATCAGATAAGGAGATAATTCAATGCCCTCAAGCTTCCCTTCTTGATTGCAGTAGTAAGCTTGAGCATCATCAACCCACTGCTTGATGAGCAATTCATCATTGCGAATTGAGTTAATGTGACATTTCAGCTTTTGGGCTAGTTGCTTTCGTGTGATTGGCTTTTGGTTTGGTTCGTCGCTAGGCTCGATGGTTACTACTATGTGCATCAATGCCGAAGCTTCATTCAAGAATTTGAACGTGGGTCAATGTCCGTAATGTGAATTCGAGGATGGGTTCCCCAAGAGGGAAAAAGCTCTATTGTTTTCTTGGAAAGGCTTTGAGTTTCATATTGGTTAATAAATGTGTGTTCGCTATGCGTTCACATCCCGCTTATATTTTTAGTTTAATGTAAAGGCTGCCATTTGGCTACCAATCGGAATATATTTTGCTTTTTATTGCCACCCATAGACCGTATAGCTGCCATTTGGCTACCAATTGCCGTGTTGATGAAAACCAGCGATAGTAAGAGATGTAGCCATTTAGTGACCGATAGGAAACCAATGAGCAAAGAAGAAAGAAGTCCAAGAGTAACGGTAAGCTTGCCTGAAGGTTCAATAGACAAGCTAGACAGATATGCAAGCGTAATGAAAACGAAGCAAGCAAGCGCTGCTGCTTACCTGCTGCAAAGCAAATTGGACGAAATGGAAAGGAATGGTGAGATCCCACGACAAAACTTAGCGGGAATATCTGAGGAGGATTTTGATCAATTTAAGGAATTCATCAGCTTGTTACTAGGCGATCGCACAGAACCAAATAAGGTAAGCTTTACGTTACTAGGTCAAATACTGGGATTAGAGGCAGAACGACTAAGCGAACTCTATCAACTCGTTAAAGATTGCCGTGTAGGTGACGCTAAAGGGAGAGTTAAACGATAATTGATACCAAATTACTACAATCATCAGCCTTGGCAACCAGTTTTGCAAATTCTTCATCTATATTGATAATGTTATCCAGGAGCCTGCTAACACTGTTTTGATTTGGTACTTTGGGTGAGCAAATAGGTTTCTGCTTTTAAAGGTTACTCCCCCAAAGTAAGTATTATTTACAATCATCTCTAATTATAAAATTATGTTCTCAAGACGCAGTAACCATTGATTAAAATGCTGACATTGGTGACGTATTGCATCCAACCCAATATCGATCGCAAGCAGCGAACCATGCAATGGTTTGTCGTATCCATTACAACAATTGCTAATTCGTTTTGATGGTGCTGTTAATGGATTGTCGTTAATATGCTCAGGTGAAGGAAACGCATTACGCTCCGCTTGCAATGTACTGACCACACTTTCACCGAACCATTCAGAAAATATCTCTGGATTGCTGTACAGAAGCCCTTCAAACTCGTGAACCAGTAAATTCGGGATAAAATTCTTGTGATCGATATCCCTGCCCATTTCCTGTTCAAGATATTCAGCTTTTTGAAACGGGTCGCTAGTTTTAAGGAGGGAACTGTTTCCCGGAAAATCATTGGGCAAGGCGTACAAATCAAACATTGTAGTGACGATCGCCTTTCTGTCTTCAAGGCACTTGCGATTTAACTGCGGCTTGATTTTAGCGTAGCTCACTACCCCACCCTTGCCAGTCGAACTGGTTTTCACAAGAATCGGGTTAAGGTAGATATTTTTTGACTGAAAATAATCGTAGAGCAGTTCTCTGACAAAAGTTTCCTCGGTTTGCCCTTCAACGAAAACATTGACTCGAATCATCGTGAAGGTCTCCCGCCGAGGACATTCTTCTTCCATAACTCACCCAGGCTATAGTCTTCAAGCCACGCCTCCAACCCGTCACGATCGAGTCTGCGAAGTGATGATTTCCCTTCATCGCGGTTTACAACAATCACATCACTTGCATCAAATTCGTTAAGCAGTTCCACTGACTGGGTTGATACAATCACCTGCCTTTTGGCACTGCGTATCAATGATGCCAAGACAGTAATGGCATACGGGTGGAGACCCAGTTCCGGCTCATCAACCAGAATAGTCTCAGGCTGAAACTCTTCGGGTTGTAGCAAAACGGTTGCGAGACACATAAAACGCAGCGTGCCATCCGATAGCAGATGTGCTTTAAACGGTACATCCTGCCCCCGTTCAAAGCATTCTAGCTCTATAACCTCCTTGTTTTGTGGGGAAGGACGCAGATAGAAGTCGCCAAAGAAAGGAGCAACAAGCCGGATGGTTTTGACGATTTTCTCATAGGATGCCGGGTAGGTATCACGCAACAGATACAGGAAGGATGCAAGGTTACGGGCATCAGTTCGCAGGTAAGCGTTGTCATTAATACCATGCGGTTGCTTCACATAAGCCGTATCGCTGGTGTCATGAAAATGGTAAACTCGCCACTGCTGCATGGTGGACAAAACGTACTTGTCAATACCTGTCCCAGTACCAACAAAAGCCTTTGTCTCGAAATGCCCCGTACCTATTTCACGCTCACCACCCATGTTCCACCAGAAAGATTCTCTGACGAACATTAGGCGATTGTCTTGGGTTGGTTCTAATGTGGCGAAGTACCCATTATTGCCAAAGTATAACTGAAACTCCAGTTGTTCCGTTGTTTTCCGCCCAAAGTGCAATAGCGAATCGGGACCACCTTGACGGCTGACGAAAACTTGCAGGTTCTGCTCAAGCAACTGCTGAACCATGCGGAAGAAGCCGATAAAATTTGATTTTCCTGCCCCGTTAGCGCCAATTAAAACGTTGAGTCTGGAGAGTTCAAGGTCACATCTGGCAATAGATTTAAAGCCTTCTAAAACTATTCTCGACAATTGTTTGTCACTACTCGTCTCCGTCATGGAAAAATCTCCCGTTCTCCAAGCGTTTAACTGCTGCCTTTATTACTTCACTTGGTCTGACAAATTTGTATCGACTGCGACAAGGGATTAAACCAGACAAATGTAATAAAGATTTCTACTGTACGTCAAACGCACATCTAAACGCCGGATTCTGTTATCTTCTGATATATTTTACCGGATTATCTCTCAGTGAAATAAGTTATTCAGTCATCTCAAGAAATATGGTTCATACATCAAAAATTTTAAAGACACATCAGAACAATTTTTCTAATTTGTCCAACAATTCCTCAAGTTCTTGTGCCTTTTCAGGATCATCCAAAGTTTTCTTGTTCTTCGCTTTGGTATAAATATCCTTTAAGCGCTGATGATAAGTTATACCATTGTCTGAACTATTTACTTTATTTTTTGGCTGACTAGTCTTTAATTTGCCAATACGCTCTCTAATTTGGCTTAATGATAAATTTTGTTCAGTCGCTTCTTTAAGAATCTTTTTACGCTGTTTGTCATCCTTAATACGAGCGATCGCTCTCGCTTTAGTGTATTCAATATGACCTTGCCTTAAAATTTCTAAAATATCTTGAGGCAGATTCAACAATGGTAGTCTCGCTGTTCTAAAACTTTCAACAGTCAATTTACTGGTCGAAGCCAAAATAGATTCAATTGTTTGGAATTGACTGAAAACGTTTTCAGTCAATTCTAAATTACGCTTTTTTGCATTTAGCGCTTGATCAATAATTGAAACGATTTCCTTCCTTTCCACCTCTAGCTCTGAACTTAAAAGTTCCAAAAGACCTTCAGTCTCTTCAATTGGATTTAGGTCTTCTCTTTGCAGATTTTCGATTAAAGCGAACTGATAAGCTTTTTTGTCATCCAATTGTCTAATAACAACCGGAACCTCTTCCAGCCCGACTGACTGTGCTGCGCGAAAACGTCTTTCCCCTGCAACCAATTGATAAATATCATCTTTGAGCGGTCGAACCAACAAAGGCTCAAGAATGCCATGCTCTCTCACTGACTTCGTTAGCTGCTCCAGCTTTTGAGAGTCAAAAAATCGTCTGGGCTGAGATTCTGGAAGGGTAATATTTATGAGTGGTAAAGTGCGTTTTTCTTCGTCAATTAAACCATTGTTACTTAAAATTGGAGGGACAGCTATCGTGTGTTGACCAAGTTTTTGATTGTTAGTTTTCATTGAATACCGTCCAGTTGCTTGGCTATTTGTTGAAGAATTTCCACAGCAGGATGCTTAGGGTTATATAATGCTAAAGGCTTTCGACTTTGTGAAGCATTAGCAAAATCAGTTGCTCTGGGAATTGTGGGGAGAACAGTGCCGATTTTAGAAAGTTGCTCATAAATTGACTTTAAACTGTTCTCACCTTGGGCAGTACGAGTATCACACATGGTTGGGACGAAGCCTGCAATTTTTAACTTTTTGTTCGCTACCTTCAAGACTCGAACAATGGTGTTCAGCAGTAATTCCGTTCCTTTCAACGCTTTAAACTCTGTTTGAACAGGAACTAACACATGGGTTGCCGCAACTAGACTCATAATGCTCAATATGCCTAAACTTGGAGGACAGTCTATCAAAATGTAGTCGTAATCATCTTTGACGGTTTCCAGCGCTTGCTTCAACCTAAGTTCTCCCATAATCGCTCCCACCAATTCTATTTCTGCTGTACTAAGGGTTAGGCTGGCAGGAGCCAAAGACATACCGAAAAGGTCATGGATAATTTCAATCTCTTCCTCTTTAGCAACAGCATCATAAAGAGTTTTTTTGAGTTCAGTTGGTTCTAATCCCATGAAAACAGTCAAAGAACTCTGTGGGTCATCATCAACAAGCAGGACTTTTCGTCCTAATTGACCCAAATGATACCCAAGATTTTGCGTAAGGGTAGTTTTACCAACCCCGCCACTTTGGTTGAATAGGGCGATAATTTTAGCTGCCATTGGATAACTGTTTATGTCTAATCTTTTACTGTTGTCACACAGTAATATTATTTCAACGTGTCTGCATTGGCTAATGTCAGACATCGGCAAAATATTTCATGCTGTGTAACTTTACGTCCTTTGGCAATCAATATTAGCCGGAAACGCAATAGTTATAGACATAAACTTTGTTCAAAATATCAAAAACAATCTAGCAACGAGATTTTATATCACTTGAATCAAAAAGCTGGTCTAAACCAGCTTTTCAATTTTTACCCTTTCAAAACTAAAGCCGCAGCCTTGTCAAACTGTCCACGGTCTTTTTGATAAGTCATTTCTGGTTCAAGAAGCCACACAAGCCAGCTTGTTAGCGTCACCAAATATAGAATGATAAGAAATGTTGAGACGTGTTGCCCTATCAAAAACCACACCATTAACTCAAAAAAAGCGGCTCCCGCTTGATAGGTTGATAGTAACATTGACAGTGCAAACCAGCGTGGGCATGGTGATAAAGACTGGTGAGAATGAGATACTTGACTTGACTGCCGCATTTCACTCCAACAGTCAATCAGTAAAAAAATCAAGCTGGAAGCCAATGCGATCGCCAAAATAGCCTTCAACGTAAAAAACAGAATGTAGTGCGTAAACCACAAAGTCCCCAGCGCTATCAGCAAAATACCCCCGGTAATTCCTGCTAAAATAGCGCCAGTGAAGCAGCCAAAAATCATGGCAGCAATTCCGCACCAAACCAATATCATTTCCAAGCATAGCACCGCATTGAACGCCATTCTCTCCACTGCTGGCAGAACAGTTGATGTTTCACAAGCGAAGGCAAAGGAAAGAGGGACACAAGAAACATTTTTCAAATGTTCTGTATACCACTGAAATCGGTGCAGAATATGCAACAAGCTTTGCATACCAGGTATCTGTTTTGACAAGTAATTGTCGATGAGCATCAGATCCGTATTGGCAAAGAACATGCCAAAGAATAAAACGCTTACAACCGCCAGCATAATCAAACTGGGAATAGGAATAAATTTTATCGGTTTTAGGGGCGTAATCGGAAGAATGTTAACAAAGCTGCTGTGAGCTTCGGCAGCATTATAGAATCTTGGCAATGAACCTTGACCGGATAATTGGTAAATTCGTTGTAAAAACTGTGGGTTAAAATGCTTGATGGTTTCACCAAAATGGTTTTCAATAGATAATATTTGGGATGTAACATTGCCAGATAAAACTTTCAAAACAATGCTCCCTAATCGAGCTAGGTCATAGCCCCAAACTTCTGCATTATCGACTTCCTCCCCCATTTCCCGGTCTGGAAGACCAATATTTAACATGGAGACTTTAATAGTTTGGTCTGACAAATGGTGGATAACGATATCACCAGCATTGAGAGAATTGTGAAAGCAGGGAGGGTTGAGCGATTGTCCGTAAACGAGAATTTCCAATACCTGAACAATTATGCTATGCAGTTGAGGGAGGGTTAGGTGAAACCCTTTCTCGAAGCTTTGTCCCGGCTTATATTCTTCCATAATCAAGTAGCTGCCAATGTCTTCTCGACCGGGTTCAAGGTGTAGAAAGTAACCGTAACATCTGGGAATTCCGGGATGCTGTAACCGTAGCCGTTGGTTATAACAGGTTTTAACTGTTTTCTCTACTTCCTCTGCCTGTTCACAGCCAACAAAACGATATTCCCTCAAAACAACGATTCTATTGTGTTTTGTGTCTTGAGCAAGCCAGACAGTACGATTCTCATTGAAACTAGCTTCTATGTTTTTAAGAATTTGAAGGTTACGAGCGATAAGGTTCAAAGTCATCTCATTGTCCGGTAATATTTTTTCATGAGGTATCGTTCCCTGTGGAGTACACAGGGAATGACATGATTCGATAGGTTACAAAATGCTGTTACCAGCCAACTGTTTTGGAAATTTCAGTAACAGGGGAAATTTCAAAAGATGGTTGTAAGACAGTAGGACTGGTTTCAGGTGAAGCTGGGGGTGTAGGGGTGTCGTTGATGGTATTCTCAATACTGGTTGCAATCCGGTCAGCTATTGCAGAAGTCAATTTTGCTTGTCTGGCTGTAAATTCTGGTGAATTTTCTAAGTCGCGGATAACCACTTTCAAATTTTGGAGGGTGGCAACTACCACCTCAGTGTGAACTTTTTGGCTAACAATTTCCTGAAATTTCTGTTCACGTTGAAAGTTTCTTTCAATTTGAATCTGATTGAATTTCAAAGTTTCCTGCTGAAAATGTATGCTCGTTTGTTCATTGTTTTCCAATTTGGCATCATAAATCCCGTAGGGGCTTGACATTTTGGCAATGATTGGCAGGATTTCTAAAGTAATCAACATCGCTTTCAACCAATAAATGTTTTGGCGAATCTGCGGGTTTTTGTTCATTAATTCTTCTAGAATCATCATTTGCTTTAACAAGCCCAGATGTTCAATTTTCAAATTATTCATCTGATTCTGTTTTTGACTGATGCTGTCAGAATTTGTTTTGACTAATGCTTGTAAAGTGACTTTTTGAACTTCATAAGAAGCAGCCCGTGCTTTCCTTTCTGGAATCACTGAAGCTAAATCTTTGGTCTGTTCAATATTGAGAGTTTTTAGTTGTTGACTGAGTTTTTTATTTTCCTCGTTCAGCCTTGAAATTTCCTGACGCAGTTCAATTTTCTGCTCGTCTTGTGCTATTGCAAAAATCTCTAGACGAAAAATACCAAGTTCTATGGGAATTGATGTTAAGACTCCGATACAGGAAGCTAAACCAATCCGCATTAACGGTGAAACAAATTGTGTTATACGTTCCCGACCTTTGATAGTTTTCTTTTTGTGTGTTGTTGTTAGAAACAATCGGTCAATTGTGAAAATAACCCCTGCTCCCCACAACGCGCCAAGCGGAACGGCTGCTATCAGTGAAGCACTTACACTGAAGACTGCATAACCAAAAGAAAGTGTAGCCGTGCTGGATGTCACTAAAACTGCCGCTCCCACCGTAACAAATTTATTTGTTTCAGCGGGAAAATTAACCTGTGCCAGTAACTTTTTATCAACGGCAGAGAGGGTTAATAAAAATTCATTGATGGTATTCTTGTTGCTTTCGTTAGGCATGATTAGAAATTGCCAAAATAGATTCAGCAAGGTAGACAATTAAGAGGAAAAAATTTTCAGGGATTGTCAGCAGGAGGCTTGATGTTGTCAGAGTCACACTGACCAAAATTCAGTCCAAATTCTCGATAACAAGCAGGTTTGGCTGTTTGTTTATTGCCAACGATTACCACAGCTAGTTGGTATAGAAAGGGATTGCTGTGCGCTGTAAAACCAAGTCGAAAACAGAAAACAGCGAACCAACATAGAAAAAGAACAGTCAGCACAATGTTCAAAATGTTGCTAATGATTTTCAGAGGATTAATCATTTGGTTTTTAGGGAAACATTGTCACGACACGCCGGGGAATGATAAAGAGTCGTGTCAAGCAAAAAATTGCTTAACACGACTTTTGATAAAGATTTATCAATCTTTGACTTTATCGATGCTGGCTTCTGAAATTTGAGTGCATTCTGTCACCAGTTCAGAGGTATGTCCAAGTGCATATCCGACTACAAAGGAGCCATAAACAAGGGTTCCAGTTGTTAACAAGAAAAACAGGCTATTGATCGCCAAGTTTATAATTTTGTGAATGAACGATTGCTTAATAGCGAACTCTGGGGAGAAGTCCCGTCTGGACATCCTCAACAGTAGCTGCCCCCAAAAACCACGTTGGAGCGCTTGTAAAATCTGGATGGCTTTGATAACATCTTCAATCGGCTCCTCATGTGCAGTTTTATAGGCTAATAAGGTTTCGAGATGGCGGAGTTGCTGCTTTCTGTTCGTTTCCCAATATGCGTATTGGAAAAACTGTTCGTCTTGTTGTTCGTACATTTTTGATTTACTGAGTATCGAAAGGTCAAAATTAACTGAAACAGAGTAGAGGTGCAGGCTAGGTAAGACATGACCCAGCAGCATCTATGTTGTGAATCACAACACGTAGAGCCAATTGATTAATGGATATCTGAATAGCTACCGCACCTAAGCAGCCAGATGGTGTTTTGGTAAATTTGATAGCAAAGCAGCCAATTTGAAGAAACGTAAATCTCAAAGCAACCGGGACTGCCTAGTAAATGACGTTTCCGATGATGCGGCAGCGGAATATCTTGGCGCAGGGCATCTAGAACCCTTTCCAGCTTTTCAAAGTCAACGCAGCGACGGCGCAGGCGGCTAAGATCGCAACGATAGGATTTAGTAGAATTTAGAATGTATTTCATGCTTTGCCTCCTTTTGACAGATAAACAGGAACAAGAAATTAGGGATGGCACAGTGCCATCCCTTAAAAAGTCAGAGGATTATTTGGTAAATTTTGGTTTCGTGTGCTATCAGCCTCCACATAGCTGAAGACACATTCATTTACCTTTCTGGTGGTTTTCGTTGCTGTTGCTTGGATTGCCTTTTAGCGTTACGGGAACGTAAAGCAGCTAGTCGCGCTTGACGCTTTTTGTGGGTATTTGATGAAACCCCATTTGATGGCTTTGGCGCAAAACCTCCACCGTTCTGTACGTTGCTGTTGCCGCTTTGGATTTCCTCTTCTTCTGAAGATTCTTCCTCCGTTTCTGCTAAACTGCGTTCCCATGCAAATTCCTCTTCTTCGGTGGTGTCTGGAGGATTGGTGGTCTCTGGTTTTTGATACGACTGTTGAAGCTTTTGTAAGTATTTTTGCTGCTGAAGCTTCAACATGACGGAGTGGATCTTTAAACGATGATAGTCAGCCTCCGCCCAAGGTTGTAGCCATTGCCACTCGTCCGGTGTAGGGATTACACCGGGACAAGATTCATCAGGGGGAATCAAAAGGTGTTTTAGCGTTGCCAATGGATAAGTGTGTTTGTGAATATGGCGTGCTACATAAAATCCTGAGAGACCGATTTTTAACTTGGCAGATATTGCTGGGAGTTGTGATTCAAATTCACTGGCTTGAACTGCTTTGACGGTTGTAATTGTTTCCCCCAGAGCAGTCTTGGTCCCCCATCCAATGAGTCCAAATAACGCACTATTCCAATCCCAATTAGAGGTAGTTCTCCGTAATTCCACGTCTCCAATTAGACGCGAAGCCCATTCTTGGGATTCCGGTATCGTAAATCTGAGCAAAGCTTTGTGCGTAAATTGACCAGCAATGATTTCCGCTTGGTTTGCGCCATAAGCTACTTTGAGTTGCAAAACGTCTTGTACGGCTGCAATCAGACATACAGACCGTCCTCGACCTTCTGTAGCCAATTGTTCCAAGCAGTTCATGTGGAAATTACCGAGCTCGTCAATTACAACAAAATTTTCAGCATTCCCTCCTTTGGCTTGGCTAGGTTGGTTCATCAAAAGTTGCGTGAATTGACTCAGGAGAAGATTATTGACGGCATTCAAAGTTACCTTGGCTCGTTCATCCCTACCTAAGACAATCACTGCATTTTGGGACATGAAATCTTTGATACTTATTCGTCGTCGTGCGCTGGCTTTTTCCCATAAAGCAGCCAGGATTTGTAGTTGACCCGTTTGCGCTCGTATTGTTTGAATTACTCCAGCTAAGGTTTTGTCTGTTTTTTCCAGTGATTCATCTAAGTAATGGCTGGTTCGCAGGTCACTCCGTAGAAGGGCTACTAAGGTGTTTTCGTTAGAGAATGCTAAAATTATATCCCTTAGTGTCCATTTACACGGAGCATTCAGCATGTAAAATTCAATGATCCCCTTGAAAAGTAGCCATGCACAGTTTTTCCAAAAGCTATCACCTTTGTCGTTTGCCATTGGCTCTAGTATTAGACTATATGCTAGAGCCTCGGCATCAGCAGGGGCTGTACAGTCTTGACTGATGTCCCAAGCAACACATCGTTGGTCAAAAGGATTCAGAATATATACGGGCGTACTTAGTCTCATACCTTGCAGCAAAGGTAATGTTTGACGTGTAGCATCGTATATAATCATGCGCCCAATACCGGAATTCAGCACCTTGACGACATCCTGAAGCAGAAGACGAAGATTCAGTGTTTTTCCAGAGCCGGTGCCACCTGCTATCAAGAAATGCGTAGTTGCCTCATCTAAAGGTATGTTTAAATTCCCAAACAGCAATGTGGGTTCGGGATTCTCCCTCAGCATCTGGCGATAAGGGCGATTAGCCTGAACATCCGTGAGAATGACAGTGCCGCGTACTACCGTGTCGCCATCGTGTTTTCCGATCAGCCACTTGCGGAAAAAATGTCGGGGAACAACGAGAACCACCGGAACGGCAAGTATGAAATGCACACCGTAAAGGACGGAATACATTAGAATCTGGACGAGAAACAGACCCCAGTATTGTCGAATTAAGCGATCGCCTAAAAACACAAAGTGGAGTGTATACCAGTTTTGACAGAACCAGTACACAGATGCAAATATCACCGCCATGCGCCAATTGTTTCGCGCACCATCAACAAAAGCTTGCAATTGATTGTGGTTTTCAGTTGGTTGGCAAAATATAATTAACAAACCGATACTCAACCAAATTGCTAGGATAAGTGCATCCGATCCAAGTTCGTCCATAAAACATTGGATACCAATGATAATGGCGATGATTAGTACAACTACGCAAAAAATTTCTATGTCATAGCTGGATGGATTTTGTTGAGGAGTTGGTAATTTTTGATTGTGTGTCCAAACCAGTATAAAAATAGTCCAGACACTTAAGACTCCTGCGGTAGCCCATAGATTTGGGCTGAAGGAATCGAAAGTTTTCTCAATGTCGTCATAGAGTATGCGATATTTGGTTTTAAGGTTCATAGGCAATGCCCTCAATGCTCATGACTTGCACCTGTCGCTGCATGTGGCAGCGGCAAGAAGCAAGTCGTGAACACAAAGGTGCATCAACCAGATATGAAATTTGGTGGATAGTCACACAAAAATTTCAAAAGGAAAGCCGTTACAATGAGGTAACGGCTTCTTCTGAAAGCGAGAATCATTTCGGATTGCTAGTTAATTCCGAAAATATGAATCGCAACTTGTGCCTCTGGCAATTCTTTGTGAATATTGTGAGATGCCGGGAATTCCTTCGGGATAAGCGACACCAATTGCCCGGTTCCACGCAGAAGTCGCTACAGGTGGGAATGCTTGATAAAAACCATTTCGCCACTTTTTGACGTGGTAAAAGTTGTTCATTTTACACTCACTGCACCAGAAGGACTCCAACCACTCGTCTTCGAGATAGCAAGGAACTTTCGCTGCTGCCAGATGTAAAATGTTATCCCGCGATCGCTCTTGTTGTCTGAAGGTTGGGACATCTTCGTATAAAGTGGTCAATCGGTACTTTTCTCCGGTACTTTGGAGATGGCAGCCATGTATCGGGCATGAAATTTTACGTCGAGAATGGCGTTTGCGTTTTCGAGGCATGATAAATTCTCCGATCCTTAAACAGTAAAAGTTTGAGGAAACCACATGGCATTGAGTGTGATCACATTCCTATCGGCAGACCATCGACCCAATGCCAGGGTCAAAAAGCAGTTATTTGATTGATGAGGAAAATTTTCTTGCAAGAAAAATTGAAGTTAGTTGATTTTTACTGCTAGCAGCGCATTACATCGATGGTTTCGTGTAACCGAATTAGGTGCAGGTGGCACTACAGTTTTTCGTGTTACATCTATGTGTTAACTCGGTTAGCACTTTCAAAAAATTCTGGCAGAAACTTTTTGATAAATGCTCAATATTAGAGCCTGACAGACAAACAACAAATTCAATAGAACTAAGTCGTTGCGGTTTGTAACTCCTGATTTACTTGGTCAGTGATCTGCTCCCGTTGTCCATCAACGATTATTGAGCTTTAGAAATAAATTCCCAAAAGCTTCGGTTGCATTAGATTACGGAATTGAACATATAGATGTTCTTGCCGTAAATCGTTGTGGTTTTTGAAGTTTTCACCTTTTGTTGTGCTTAACTTTGAACCCACATTCCGCAGATGATAGGAATTTTTTCCCTTTAATAGAGCGGTCTAAAATCGCTGAAACATTCTTCCTACTTAGGTTAAGAAGTTGGGCAAAATGTTGATAACGTTTTTGCGACAAGGTGGGAGGTATTGTATACCACCTGTTCGCTTTGGTCAAGCAGCGGAACTATCTGTTTTTGAACTGCCCCAGCGTGAGGGAAATCTTGACGAATGTGGGTTTCGAGGTCATCAATCATTTTTCGGGTTTTTTCAAGTTCCGCAAAAAGTTGAGGTATCCGTGTGGCAACTGCGGATGCTTTCCAGCTAATGCGTTTGAAGTGAGCCAGATCCTGACGGGTCTGTGAGAGTAAGTCTTTTAGTCCCGTAACGGGAGCAGCACCAAGTAATCCATTTTGATTCTTTGCATCGCTGGTTTCAAACCCTTCTTTTTGCGCTTTTTTAGCACGAATACAGTTGAGCGCGTCACCAAGCAGTAAATCGGAAAAATTTTCCGTTTTAGAAATCCACTCCCACGACTTAGCGATCGCGATGTAGTTCCGCGCTGTGCGGACAGTGAAAGGAAAATTTCGCTCTACCCAAGCTTCCCAATTGCCATGCTTGATGTGGGGTCTGGCTTCATTGAGTAGATCACCAAGTCGCTTCGCATGAAGAAGTGATTTTTTGATGCTTTCTTCAAGTTCTTGAAACTCCTCTTTAATAAGAGTCTCAATATCGGTAAGCGAGCAGCATTTTAACGGAGTGGTTTCGCCAGCAGAATGATGGTATTCCATAAATTTGTACAAAAAATTTGTCTATTCCTAGTCGTCTCATCTGACTTGAGATCAATGTACCATCAGACATTGGCTGGTGCGTGGGACGAAATGGGACGAAATGGGATGAAACTAATTTCAAGTAAAAATTAATTTATTTTTGATAATGATTAAAAGTTCAATTACTTTTTATAAGTCACATTGCAAAAGTTGATTCTTCCAGAGATTATATATAATCTCTTCTTCAAGTTCCTGTCGGTAGGACTCTTCCGAATCGGGAGATAATTTTTGAGGCTGATCCTCTTCGTTACTAGCCTCTTGTTGTGTTCTTTCCTTAAAAAAAACCTCTCCGCTATAAACTTCCAAAATACAATCAGCAAACTTAAGATGTTCCGTGATGTAAGTTGTATCATCAACTTTCTTCAATTCTAAATGGGGGCGCATCCAATCTGACTCTCCGTGTGATAACCATCGGTGAAGTGGAACGTTTTTGGCTTCAGCCTTTTCTAAAATTTTTTGTTTGCTTTGTAAAAGCTGCCCATCAACATTTTCGTTTTCTATTAGATTGCCTGTGACCTCCAACATTTTTTTGAGGAAATTTTGCATAACACGTCTAGTTCCACCAAATTCGAGATATTCTTGAGCTACACTGTCTAAATCTTTACCTTGTTTGTTATAAATAAATTTTGCAGTTTCATAAGTAGCCTCACCTACATCACGACCAGCCCCATAGATTCCGTGAAAAATATCATCAACACTTTTTGGCATGACTATCAATCTTTCTACCTTTGATGGCTTGTGAAGCGTTTAGAAGCCATATCTGCTTTCTGTAATTAAAATTAATAGTAATACTTTATACACATAAAACAATAAGAAAAGTTGCTTGGTATTTAAAATTGTTTTTTTCAATGATACAATTGTGTCACTTAACCTTTTTGAGGCTTGAAAAATGGGAAAGGAAAGACCCCACCTCAACAGCAAAGGAATTGAAGAAGCAAAGATTCAATTAAATAAAGCACTAAAAAATTCATATAAAACAAAATTCTGTCGGGATAAGGGTTTTGATATAAAAACACTCAATAAATTTTTGAATGGTGATTCGATTGAGCCAGGAGTCTTTATAACAATATGTGACGCACTTCACTTAAACTGGGAGGAGGTAAGTAGAGAGGAACCCGAAAGCGATCGCCCCTCATACTCTATACCCTACTCAGGTTCTAACAACTTTGTAGGAAGAGAAGACAAACTCGAACAATTAAACCAGGCATTACATACAAAAGGGTGTGTGGCTATATCTGCTGTGGCAGGGATGGGTGGAGTCGGTAAGACAGAAATAGCGATACAGTATGCAAGACGACATGAGACTGATTATCCAGGAGGATATTGTTGGTTAAACATTAGGGGATCGACTTTAGCATTAAAATTGTTGGAATTTGCCCAATTAAAAGGGATTAAAATACCAAAAGAGTTCGCGGGAACCCCACTCACACTTCAGCAGCAAGTGGATTGGTTCTGGCGAAACTGGAAACCACCAGAAGGACTGACGTTGGTGGTATTAGATGATGTTACCGAGTGGGCAGATTGCATAGAAAGCTTACCAAATGAAAATCGCTTTCGCATATTAATAACAACACGCCTGCAAAATTTAGATAAGAATATAGTTAAAGAAATACCTCTGCACGTACTGTCACCGGAGAATGCTTTCAAACTTTTGACAAATATACTGAGTCAAACAGATCATTGGATTGAAGAGGAACTTCAAGCTGCTCAAGATTTATGTCGCCGATTAGGATATCTCCCTTTAGGCTTGGAATTGGTGGGGTATTATATATCTGACGATCCAGACTTGACCATAACTGAAATGCTCAATCGATTAGAGGCAAAGGGTCTAACCGATGAAGCGCTTGAGCGTCACCAAGCAACGGCAAGTCCTGCACAGCTAGGTGTAAAGAAAGCATTTGATTTAAGTTGGGAAAAGTTTGATGCAACAACACGTCTTGTAGGTCAATTGTTAAGCCTTTTTAACCCAAATGAAATTTTGTGGGAGTCTGTAGAATCCATAGGTAATTCGCTGGGTTGGGAAAAGACAGATATCAATAAGGCGAAAAATCAACTTTATAAGTTTCACTTTGTTCAGCCAGTCGAGAAAAAACGTGGTTATTACCAGATTCATCCACTGATTCGTGATTTCTTGCATATAGAACTGGAGCATTCAGAACAAGCAGGTGACATCAAACGCAATTTTGTACAAACTTTTGTGGCGCTTGCTAAGACAATTCCTGATTCACCAACTCAAGATCTAATTACAACAGTGAAGGAGGCAATCCCTCATTTAGAAGAAGTAGCAAAAAAGCTTATTAATATTGTTGAGAACAAGAATTTAATTTGGGTTTTTAATGGATTAATAAACTTTTATGGAGGACAGGGTTTGTATGCGTCAGCACAGCCTTGGTGTGAGAAGTGTTTAGCAGAAGTGCGATCTCACTTTGGCGAAGAACACCCTGCTGTCGCTGCCAGCTATATCTATCTGGCGAAACTTTCCGAATCCCAAGGACGCTATAGTGGCGCAGAATTATTGTATAAAAAGGCACTTTTACTTTTTCAACGGCTTTTTGGAGAAGAACACCCCCATATAGCCACCAGCTATACTAGTCTGGCAGCACTCTACAAAGGCCAAGGACGCTATAGCGAAGCCAAACCTTTCTATCTAAAAGCACTTTCACTTTTTCAACGGCTCTTGGGAGAAGAACATCTATATGTCGCCACCAGCTATATCAATCTAGCAAGCTTTTACGATGCTCAAGGACACTATAGCGAAGCCGAATTTCTATATCAAAAGGCACTTTCACTTTTCCAACGGCTCTTAGGAGAAGAAAACCCCCATATCGCCACAAGTTATAGCAATCTAGCAGGACTCTATAATGCTCAAGGACGTTATAGCGAAGCCGAAACTTTGTATCAAAAGGCACTTTCATTAAGACAACGGCTCTTAGGAGAAGAACACCCCGATGTCGCCATCAGCTATAATAATTTGGCAGAACTTTACAAAGACCAAGAACGTTATAGCGAAGCCGAACTTTTATATGGAAATGCACTGCCGCTATTACAACGGCTGCTGGGAGAAGAACATCCACTTGTTGCCACCAATTATAACAATCTGGCGCAACTTTACGCATTTCAAGGACGCTATAGCGAAGCCGAACTTCTATATCAAAAGGCACTTTCATTAAGACAACGGCTCTTGGGAGAAGAACACCCCGATGTTGCCACCAGCTATAGTAATCTGGCGGAACTCTACAAAGCACAAAGACGCTATAACGAAGCCGAGCTTCTAAATCAAAAGGCACTGCGGCTATATCAAAAGAACTTGGGAAAAGAACATCCCTTTATCGCCACTAGCTATAACAATCTGGCGCAACTTTACGCACTTCAAGGACGCTATAGCGAAGCCGAATCTATGTATCTAAAGGCACCATTGCTTTTCCAACAGTTACTAGGAGAAGAACACCCCGATGTTGCCACCAGCTATAGTAATCTGGCGGAACTCTATAAAGCACAAAGACGCTATAACGAGGCAGAACTTTTGTATCAAAAAGTATTTTTCATAAGACGACGGGTCTTAGGAGAGCACCCTGATATTGCTTTGACCATTAGCAATGTAGCAGAACTTTACATATTCCAAGGACGCTATAGCGAAGCCGAATCTATGTATCTAAAGGCACTCATGTTATTCCAACGGCTTTTGGGAGAAAAACACACTAATGTCGCTATCATCTACAACAATCTGGGGGAATTATACGAAGCCCAAGGACGCTATAGCGAAGCTAAATATATGTATCAAAAGGCATTGTCGCTATTGTAACAGCATATGGGAGAGTAGTATTTCAATGTCGCCACTATCTATATCAATCCGGCGGAACTCTATCCATCCTAAAACATTATGGCGAAACCGAATTTTTGTATTATAAAGGCAATATAAATGAGCGATCATTTACGCTTCTTACAAAAAATACAAAGAGGCAAAAATTCATACTTCCAAGCATTAAAAATTTTTAGAAAAATAATGAATATTAATAAAAGCGTTACGACGTTGTAATCAACATTTCCGAATCCCAAGTACACCAATCCCCCTTAAAACTAGTATAATTCTTTGTAAGATGCCCTGACAAGCTCCCACCCAGCAATCGGGTAGGAAACAACATTTTGAGCGAACCCCTGTTGTGGCAGACAGGATTCAGCTACGTGCAGTGCTAAAAAATAATGAATCAGACGGGTGACGTTGCTGGTAGGTGGCAGCCTTGATGGAGCCAGCGCGGTTCAACCCAAAGCATACTCATGTGGCTTGCTGTGCGGTATCCCTGAACAAGGGAAACATCGACGAACTTTGGATGGAACCACAAACGTGAGAGGAGGCAACTTTCTTCTCTTCCTTAACTGCAACCTAATCAAACGGTTGCCAAAAAGACGGTGGAACAGCAACGCATACCGCTTTGCCTGCAAAACCATTGCATATCCCCGATCAAAATTCTTTACGCACATAGCAGGGGAAGAAAATCCTGCGCTGCCTTTGATACTTGTTTCCTATCAAATTTTTCACACCTACCTATGCCAAATATCCATATATCGACGGGCGAAAAAGGGGGTGTCGGTAAGTCCATGTTAAATCGGACACACATACAATTTCTTCTTGACCATCACATTGATTTTCGAGCGGTTGAGACGGATAGAAGTAACCCCGACACCTACAGGCTCTACAAAGACGATGTAGACTTTATTCTCAGTGTTTTCTCTGAGTCCGACAGATTTGAAGATAGTGCCAACAACATCTTCAATAGCGGCTTGGAAAAACTGACCTGTATTAATACCCCCGCGCAAATATACCCCGCGCTTACTCAGTGGTTCGCCAATAATCAGATTCTGGAAATCGCCCAAGATGCCGGCGTAACGTTCTGGTTCTGGTTCGTCACCGATGGCGGCTATGACTCCCTCAACTTACTAAAAAAGACACTCGAATTCTTTGAAAACGGTGTCCGCTATGTTGTCGTCCGCAACGAAGGGCGAACTGATGACTTCGCGGCGATGGATAGCGACAAACAACTTCAGCGCCTGATGAAGAAATATGAAGCCAGCGTTATTACTCTCCCGAAGCTTCTGGGAAGTGTCTGGCGAAACCGCATGGACGCTGAAAGCCTGACTTTTGAAGCAGCCCTGTCCCATCCAGAATGCGGGTTAATTGACCGACAGCGCATCCGACGGTTCCTCACCACTTCCTATGAAGCCTTTCTCGCATCAGGAGCATTCAGCGATGTTATCCAACCAAAGTAACGGTGGCAAACCGGAAATGGATCTCCTTGACAAAGTGCTGGCAGACAAGCCCCCAGAAGTGAAAGCACGGGTGCTGGAGGTGGTGTACCGTCTCGGTATCTCCCCCAAAGATGAATTATTTCTCGTGATGCTGGCACTGGGGTATCTTCAAATACTTATCCAAGATAGCCCCAAAGAATGGGAAGATTTGTTTCTCGACTTCAAAAATGAGCTAGACCAATGGACAGACAGCAATCTGGAAATTCTCGACAGCCTGGTGAGGAAAGCGGAAACCGAAGAGATGCTGGCGAAAAACTCGCAGCAGTTGGTAGCCGTCTTAACCAACTTAACCAACTGCTGCAATCAACTTATGACCGCTGTGCAGACATCAGGCTCCCGCAACTCGTCCTCGCTAGTGAACAACTTCTCTTTCCCGGACGAAATTCTCCACAAAATCAACGCCTTGCAGGAACAGAACGCCCAAGTGTCGCGCCTGCTCAACCATCTGTCCCGCAAAGGGAACGGTAAACCGTGGGGGAGGAGAATGCAGCTAATTTTCAGCATCACAACCGTTGTTGTGCTGACTTTCGGGTGGCACGTCTGGGGAACGGTGAGCGATACAAATTTACGGGCGCGGTGGATATTAGAGAAGGAAGTGCGCTCAGAATGCCTCACAGGACTCAAATCCAAGACCAGTAAAGAGTGCAGAGGAGTGCTATATCATGATTGACGTGCGAACATTGCCTAGCTTGGACAACCTCCCAGACAAGCACCAGCAAGCGCTGCTGGAAATCGTCAAACGCAAGCAGCAGGTGCGGGGAAATCAAACTGTGTTATTCTGGACGACACTGACCTTGGTCGGCTGCCTCGCGGCTGCGTTTCTGCACAGACAAGGGACACCTGTCACCAATTCCCGCAGCGAAGTTGCCCAGCAAGGGATTAATATCATCTTCAAAACCAACAACGCCTGTTACACTAAAATTGCTGGCGATCGCAAACCGGATATCGCAGAATTAAAAGGTGGTTTGCTGCGAGAAGAAGTTATACGCGGTATCTCCGTGTGTTTCCGTAACTCTGACGATGCCCAAAAGTATCTTCAAGCAGTGAACGAATGGGAGAGCGAAACCGCCTTTCGTTGGGACGACTTCTTGTGGATGCTCGTTCTTCGCGGGGGACTGGCAGGCGTTGCTTTAATCAGCTTTTGCGTGTGGTGGAGTTGTGTTTACAAACTCAGCCAAGCAAACGGACAAATCAAACTCAATTTTACGCAATTGGTACTTGCAGGAGTTGAACCTGTTGAGGTACGGTTTTTGTTAAAAGAACTGGATAGAGTTGATTGTAAAATTCCCTGATTTTTACTCGGACACCCGTTCACTAAAATGAACGGGTAAACATAGCATTTTACAACATTTGTCAGACTAAAAGCATAAGGGGATTCACAAACAATAGACAAAAATGGACAGCCTTGGTAGAGTCGATGGCGGGTATTATCCCGCGCACCTCTCTGTTAGAACCGGACGTGCGCCTTTCGGTGCATCCGGCTCCCGATATTCTTAGGGTTGTTCCCTTTTGCCCATATGGATATAATCGTGACAGGACTCATGAATAGCAATCAGATTTTTTGTCTTCCAGTTGCTGTGATTCCCGTCTATGTGGTGCAGATGTACTCGCTCATCGCTTGTACACTTTAAATCACAGTATCCACATGTATGGTTTTGCCTTTTTAAGGCTTTAGAGGTTTCCCCGTCGTAAAGCTTGCTGTTACGCTCGCTCCAGTAGGCGATGTCCCCGTCATAGGGGGATTTGTTGCCTTTAACATTGACGTGTTTGTTTTCGGAATAAGGAACTTTCGGGAACGCCTTATCTATCAATTGGGTTGTAGATTCTTTCGTTAATTTTGATTCCTTATTAAAAACTTTCCACGTTCTATGATTAATGTGCCAAAGTGAGAACCTTGACCCATCCATCTTACAGAACTTATGGTAGTTTCTCCATCCTCTAACTAATGGTGCTAATTTTTCAGCTTTTACATTAGAACCATAATTCGAGTTATTAACTATGGTTTTTACCTTCTGACGGAATTTTTTGAAGTTGTCCACTGAAGGGACACATCTAAATTTTCCGTTACTTTGCACTTTAAATCGCCAGCCAAGGAAGTCAAAACCATTTGTCGCAGCGGTTAGTTTAGTCTTTTTCTCACTTACTCTCATTCCTCTTTCGGCTAAAAACTGACTAATTTTTTCAAGTATTTTTTCTGCATCATCTTCAGGTCGAAGTAATATCACCATGTCGTCGGCATATCTCACGCTAGGTTGCTTGATTCTGCCCTTCTTGTCTTTATATTCGTGAACTTCTTCGATTCCGTTGAGTGCGATGTTGGCTAATAAGGGGCTTACCACACCACCCTGAGGGGTTCCTTGTTCTGGGAATTCAGGGTTGATTCCAGCTTTTAAGCATCGGAATATTCCTGATTTGATGCCTTTGGGGGCAATAAGTTTTTCCATTATGGTGGTATGGTTTATCCTATCGAAGCATTTTTCGATATCGAGTTCTATGACTCGTTTTTCTATTCCGTTTGCTTGGGAGCTTAAATTTATGAACAAGATTTTCTGAGCATCGTGTGCCGAGCGTCCCGGTCTGAACCCGTAACTCCTTTCGTGGAATAATGCTTCGTGCGCTGGTTCTATTGCTAGCTTTGCTAGGCATTGCCAAGCTCTATCCGCAATAGTTGGAATTTTGAGCATTCTGGTACTACCATCCTTTTTAGGGATAGGAATACTACGTAATTTTTGGTGTTTCCAATTATTACTGGATGCTTTAAGCAGTCCGTCTAGCTCGAAGCGTTCCTCAAAAGTGAGGGACTTTTTGCCGTCAATTCCTGCCGTTTTCTTTCCCGCATTTAGCTGTGATACTTGTCGAATCGCCAACAGTCTAGCCGCAGTGGATTTTAGAATAAGCTTCTGAAGGGACATTGCTTTACGCTTGTTTCCTTCTCGAATTGCTTTGAACACCCTTTTTTGTAGGCGGAATAAATTACGTCGGAATTTCTTCCAGGGTAATGTCTTCCATAATTCACTAGCCTGATGGCTGTGTCTAATCATACTCTGCTCCAAAGAATGTTTTTCTGAATACCTTGCAGCAATTACGCCGCATCCTACCCGAATCAAAGGGGTTCCGTATCTCGTCTTACCTACTTGGGGTTCGACCGTCCCAAGACCCTTGACTCGTTTTTATTCGTTCCCTCAGAAGATTGATTGTTCCGTTAGGTGGAGCCAATTTAACCATCAGAAACCCTAGGTTCTTGCTGCTATTCGGATGAAAATGCAGCGGGTTTTAACTCTGATAAAGTCAGGGGTTTTTAAGTTATGCCCTGCTTTACCCTTGGTCACTTTTCTAGGCTCTGTTTCACCGTGGGAACTCCCCCTTAGCGCCAGTGTAGACTCATAACAGTCTTCTGGTTGCGCCCTGTTCCCAGCTTCACTCTCCAAGAATCGAGCTTGGTCGGTGTGGGCAGATAAGGAGTCACGCCTGAACCTGGCGGGTAGGACTTGCACCTACATCTATCTGAGAGTTCAGCTATTGCTAGCTGGGTTGGTTATTTACGGGCTGATTACCGTGATTCTCCAACCAACGAATCGCACCATCCGAGGATATCGTGGGGTATCGCGGATCTATAAAACAAGGCTGTCCATTTTTGTCCACGTTCATTCCAAGGGAAAATAATCAGAAATCTAAGGTTATTCCCCTTCTATTTTTTTGTAATTTTGCAAAAGAGCCTGTTTTACAATTTCTGACCGACGCTGTTCTAATGGTTTTTGACTATTCTTGAAAAACTCAAAATCAATTTCCGCATCTGACATACCTGGGAAAAGACGCTGACGCTCCCGATGA
Source organism: Tolypothrix sp. VBCCA 56010 (assembly GCF_050875635.1). Taxonomy (NCBI): domain Bacteria; kingdom Bacillati; phylum Cyanobacteriota; class Cyanophyceae; order Nostocales; family Tolypothrichaceae; genus Tolypothrix; species Tolypothrix sp. VBCCA 56010. Next base: position 2,541 of record NZ_JBPAOH010000039.1, on the reverse strand, counting down.
CGTAACTCTTCTAACAACTCCTCAAACCGTTCTTCTGTTTTAGCACCAGTAAACTTCTCGTATGCCAACACTGTTTGTTTATTGATTTCACGAGCTTGCAGAACCGATACACTGTTTTCTTGAAAACGAAGCGATACACCTAAATTATCAAGAGTATCCAATCACTTACCGAAAGGAGCGTGAAAAACGTTAAAAAGGTCAAAATTCATTCAAAATCACATATCTTTTTATCATTTGTAAAATACAATTTTCGGAGAGTCAAGGTTCTGGTTGATCATTAGGATTTTTGATATGATTCAGTCGCTCAGATGTTGACTGTCTAAATTCATAACCAAGTTTATCAAGCCGTGTTTCATCTCGCGGAATTAATCCTTTATCCATATTCTGTTTCAATTCGGTTGTAACTTCTGAAAAAATTGGATTTTTTTTCATTTCGTCCATAACTTCATTGACAACCTGCTGACCATGATTTTGGCTTTTAACGAAGCTTGCTTCATTAAGAGTATTGATAATCTCTTCCGGCTTGTGTCTGGCTAGAATCAGCCATGTTGTAATCTCTTTATCCTGTTGTTTGAAATCAAACTTTGAACTGGGAGTTCCCTCCAGTCTTCTTCCCAACTCAACTTGATATTCTTCCTTTGTTGTAAGTTTTAGATTCGGATTAGCCCGGTATTTTTCAAGTTTATCCATCGAGGCATTGTATACCTCCCTCATGTGCATTTCACTTGCGAGTTGAGCTTTGTGCCGGGTAACTTCAAGCTCTTTGGGTGTTAATCGTTCTCCTGATGAAATCTTGTTTGACAGTCGCAAATCTACCAATGTTTTATGCGCGTTCTCAAGTGAAGGTTCTTTTTGAACGATGCGCTCACTGATTGTCTTTAAATACTGTTCCTGCTGAACTTCCTTAAGTCCGGTTATGTAAGGGCTGTTTTGTTTGATGGCTGCGTTAACTTCTGACACTTCATGCCCATTTTTGTAAAGCCACTCAGCAGTTGTTTTTTCAAAACGGAGAATTCTGTCTGGATGCGATACGCGGTTCAAGTAATCTTTACCCAGTTCCTTATGTGCGGAGCTTAATGCAAACTGATACCCCTCTCCAGCCGTGCCGCTAAGATAGTTTTTAGGCAAGTTAGCTGACTTCTCTATTGCTTGAGTAACCAGCTTCACTTCCTTTTGATAGTTTTCAACAGAATCACCAGCCTTGGAAATTCTTGCCGCCAAGGTGGGGTGGTAAATTTCTTTATTAGGGTTCCCCAGAACTATACTGACTGACAGGGACAAGTCGTTTTTTAAAGGTTCTAACCTGTCTGCGTGAACGAAATATTTTGACTTACTCAATGCTGCTTGTTCTGCTGCTTGCTCCTCTACCTTATGAAATACTGCTTTTCCTGTCGTATGCTCGGCAGTTTTAGCCAGAGCTTTTTCTTTTTTATAAAAGTCGTAAAGATCCTCACCAAAACGGTAAGTGTCGTAAAGCCCAACACCTGCACCTACAACGGGCGCTGCTGGTCCGGTTGTAACAGCAACAGCTTCATTTCTTACTAATCGACCCGCGAATCTACCAGCAATTAATCCAACTTCTCTCCACCTGCTGAAACGTGGTGCAGTTTTCTCCTGACTCGATTTCGCTGACTCTCTTAAATCAATTGGATCTTTTTGTGCTGAATCAGTTAACTCTCTGATTTCTTCTTCTGATAAAGGTTTAGGGTCTGGAGGATTTTTCTCAGACATGGGTTTAGCCCTGACGCATTCATATCCTCATTGTAGAAAACAAACAGAACAACTGGATGCTCACCCAGTTTTAAAATGCAGGAATTTGGCGTTTTTAGGGGGGCAGGAGAGGCGACTGATGGTAAAGATGGAATTCGGTAGCCAGAATTACTAAAACCTCTGAGAGCCTCTTAAAATGGTATTTCTACAGATGTATCATTTTTTGAGGATTTCGGATTTTGTACGCAAGAGCAGAGCAAATTTTTATCCGGGTCAAACTCTCTTTTAAACCCCTCCTTAAACCCTTCTAATTTCCCCCGCTAAAGGGGCTTACGTTGAAAAATGGTTAGGGATAGCCTCCTTTTATCAAATGCTCTGTAAAGGCTTAAAAACAAGGTTTATGGCGATTTAACTTCTTTATCGAAGTATTATATTGTTTATTTATACTAAAAAGATAAATAGCAACTCCAGTGTATAATTTTTGAGATTTTCAAATTTATCATTCTGTTCATCAAATATTTATTAGATGAGATGTAAAATTAATATTTTGCATTTCAATAGCCAGTGAAACTATTGGTCAAACTTTCTGATTCGGCTCTATATATGTGTTTTTATAAATTGTAATTATATGTTCTGTGTAGTGTATTAATAATTAACCATAGTTCTTTATATGTACTTGTGTATAGCAAGCTAAAAGCCTTTCTAAGCGCCAGTTTAAGGGGCATCAGGGGGGAGTATTTTAGCGGTCGAAGGGGGAGTATTTTAGCGGTCGAAGGGGGAGTATTTTAGCGGTCGAAGGGGGAGTATTTTAGCGGTCGAAGGGGGAGTATT